>JBKJJG010000036.1:0-4869 GCA_046598155.1 bacterium
TATCGCGATCAGCGCCGCGGTCGGGTAGCAGCCGGGATTGCCGACGATGCGCGAAGCGCTGATGCGGCCGCGGTGCAGCTCCGGCTGACCGTACACAGCCTCTGTGAGTAACTCCGGACACGCGTGGGCGGCCTTGTACCACCTCGCATAGGTGGCCGGGTCGTGGAACCTGAAATCGGCGCCGAGGTCAATCACCTTCATGCGCGGGCCCAGCTTGGGGACCATTGTCATGGCGATCCCGTTGGGCAGGGCAATGAAGACAACGTCGGAATCGGCGGCTATGGCATCGAGATCCGCCTCCTCCGTGACGTGCGGTACGAAACCGCGCAGGTTGGGAAAGACCTCGCCGTAGGCCTCTGATTTGCGGCTCTCCGCCGTCAGGTGGACGAGCGTGACGCCGGGGTGACCGACCAGGAGGCGGACTAGCTCTCCGCCGCCGTATCCGGATGCGCCGATGATGCTGACCCGTTTCTCCATGATGTCTTTATACAGCGAAGTGCATGAAAGTGCAACCCCTGATTTCCGGGGATTCGCGGGCGACGCCCGAGCCATCGTGCAGGGTTCAGGCCGGGGGGCGGAGCAAGCGCTCGTACAGCAACATGGCGGTGGCTACCAGTCCGGCGGTCTCGGTGCGCAGGACCAGCGCGCCGAGCGAGACCGTCTGCCCGCCGGCGGCGCGGGCCGCGGCCACGTCCCCATCCGTGAGCCCTCCCTCGGGCCCGATCAGAATGGCAGCCGTCAGGAACGGGCGGGCTGCCACAACCTCGCCGATCGGGCGGGCCTCGATCTCCCAGGGCACGACAAACAGGTCCACCGGACCCAGGGCCGCCAGCGCCTCATCGAGCCGCGCGGGCGCGTGGATCTCAGGGCTGTCGCCCCGCCCGCACTGCCTGGCCGCCTCCTGCGCCACCCGGCGCCAGCGGTCCACGCGGGCCGCGCCCGGTTCAACCACCGTGCGGTCGGTCAGGACCGGATGGATCGCGGAGAGCCCTATCTCGGTTCCCATCCGCACTACCATGTCCATCTTGGCGCCGCGCGGTATACCCTGGATCAGCGCAATCTCCACCGGCCGTCGCGAGATCGTCGGCGGTCCGGTGCGCCGGGCGGTAACGCCCGAGGGGCCGACCTCGGTGAGCTCTACCTCGGCCTCGCGGTGGCCGTCGAAAACGACCAGCCTGGCGCCGGGCCGCAGCCGCAGAACCCTTGTGATGTGGTGGGCTTCGCGTGGCGCGAACAGGAAGGACTCCTGATCGAGTGCCTGCGGCGCGGCGTAGAAGCGGCGGCGCGTCAAGGTCGCCCTGGCACGCTGAGCACGGCGTGCACGGCGCGCCAGCCGCGCCGCGCCTCCGTCCCAACGACGCGCAGCCCTGACGCCTCGACCAGGCGCGCAACCTCGGAGGCGCGCGCGGGTCCAAAGCCGCTCCCCACGAACCGGCCCCCGGGAGCCAGGCACCGCCCTACGTGTGGAAGGACACCGGCAAGGATCCCCGGGGTAAGATTCGCCACGATCAGGTCCGCGCGCAGGCGCACGCGGCTCAGGCCCTGCGCGCGCCGAACCGTAACCCTGCGCAGAACGCCATTGGCGCGAGAGTTGGCGCGGGCCACGGATGCGGCGACGCCGTCGTCGTCTATCGCCAGCACGCGTCGCGCGCCCAGGCGCGCGGCCGCGATGGCAAGGATCCCCGAACCGGTGCCGAGGTCGAGCACCGTCTCGCCGCCCCGCACGTAGCGCTCCACGGCGGCCAGGCAGAGTTGGGTTGAAGGGTGCTCGCCGCTGCCGAAGGCTTGCCCTGCGTCGAGCCGGACCAACGCCTGCCCAGGGCGTGCCCTGGGCAGCATCCATGTAGGATGCACCGTGACGCGGCCGACATGCACGGGCTTCGCGTGCGCCCGCCACGCGCTGACCCAATCCGTGTCGCCTACCACGCGCAGGCCGATTCTGCTAGAGGCCGCCTCGCGCGCGAGCGCGCGCCTGAGGTGAGAGAGGGCGGTCCGACCTGCTCTGGTGGAAGGCAGGTAGCCGCGCAGGATCCGCCGGCCCCGTACAGACGTTGCGCTTTCGGAAAACCCGGCCGGGCAGTGGCGCAGCAGGCAGTCGCCTGCCACCTCGGAATCCTGGGGCGCAACGTCCACGGAGATCTCGATCCAGCGCATGGCGGTGGCCTGCCGGTCAGCCCTACTTGAGCAAATCTTTCATCTTCTTGAGAATCGGCTTCCGCTTGCCCGGCTGCTTCTGGTCCCCCTGTTGCCGCTCGCCGCCCAAGCGCGCGAGCTCCTCAAGCAACGCCCGCTGCTCGCGCGTCAGCCGCGTCGGAATGGCGATCCGGGCCGCCAGGTGCAGGCTGCCACGGCCGCCGCGCAGGTCGGGCAGTCCCCTACCCCGCACCGAGATCGTCGCGCCCGGCTGCGTACCAGCCGGCACCGTCACCGAAACTGTGCCGTCGAGACCCGGGAACTCCACCTCGTCACCCAACGCGGCCTGCGTCATGGTGAGTTCCAGATCCCGGTAGAGGTCGCGCCCGCGGCGGGCGAACACCGGGTGCGGCGCAACGTGAACCACGACAAAGAGGTCGCCGCGGCCGCCCCCGCGCAGGCCGGCTTCACCATCGCCGGCCAGGCGCAGGTGCATGCCGTCCTCCACGCCGGCAGGGATGGTAACGGTGATCTCTCGCCTGGCCTCTGACTGGCCCGCGCCGCGACAGCGCGCGCACGGACGGGCGATGTAGGTGCCCGTCCCTCCGCACTGGCCACAGGTCATGACCTGCGTGAGATGCCCGAAGACCGTGCGCTGCGCGTGGCGGACCTCCCCGGTCCCCTGGCAGGACGGACAGCGCTCTGGACTCGATCCCTGCTCCGCTCCGGTCCCGAAGCAGACCGGACAGGTCTCGAGCCGATCCACGGTGATGCGTCGCTCCACGCCTGAGGCAACCTCATCAAGGGTCACCTCTAGGTCGTAGCGCATGTCCGAACCCCGCTGAGGCCCTTCCCTCTCAGCCCTGGCCGGCCTGCCGCGGCCGCCGAAGAACATCTCGAAAAGATCCTCAAAGGGACCGGCCGCACCGCCGAATGGACCGGTCTCTGACCCAACCTGACCAAACCGATCGTACTGGCTGCGCTTGACTGGGTCGCTCAGCACCGCATAGGCCTCGTTCACGTCCTTGAAGCGTTCCGTGGCATGGGGGTCGTCCCGCCGGATGTCCGGATGGGTCTCGCGCGCGAGCCGGCGGTAGGCCTGCTTGATCTCTTCCTGCGTGGCCCGGCGGTCAACGCCAAGGGTCTCGTAGAGGTCTATGGAATCTCTGGAAGCCATATGCGCGGTTGTGTCGGCTGGACGGAGGCCGAAGCCCTAGGCCGACGACCTCAGGGCCTCGCTGAGGCTCTCCGCAACGCATCGCACCGCGGTGACGGCGCTACGGTAGCGCATCCTGGTGGGCCCGAGGATGCCAACGGTGCCGCCCCGCCGGTCACCCGCACGGTAGGCGGCCATGACCAGGCTGCAGGAGCGCAGCTGCTCGTGCGGGTTCTCCTCGCCGATGAGGATCCAAACCCCTTCCTCGGGCACCGCGGCCAGCACGCCGTCCAGCACCGATTCGTTCTCAAGAGCCTCGAACAGCCGGGTCGCCCGGTCCGGGCTCTTGAACTCCGGCTCCGCCAGGAGGTGACGGGCACCCGCGACCCGGATCTGCGGCCGCACTCCCCGCGCGAGGCCTTGACACAGCCAGGCCTTGACCTCCTCAAGCCAGCGGTGCTGATGGGAGGCCTCGCCGAGAACCTGCTCCAGACGCTGGTGGGTCAAATCTCCCACCCGGGAACCACGCAGCCAGTGGGTGATTGCCCGCGACAGGTGCTCCAGATCGTCGGGCACAACTCCCTCCGGGAGCTCAATTGAACGTCCCTGCAGCGCCCCGGAGTCCGTGGCAATCACCGCAAGTGCGCGCCGTTCGCCCATCGGCACCAGGTGCAGAGAGCTGAAGATCTGTTCCTGCAGGCCCGGCGCCGCCACGACCGAAGCGTACCCGGTCATTCCGGCGAGCACGCGCGCGGCCTCGTTGGCCACATCGCCGGGCTCCTCGGCCTTATCGCCCAGCCGGTAGCGTATCTTCTGGCGCGCCGAGCTGCTGGTCGGGTCGGCCTTTGGCAACATATCCACGTAGACTCTGTATCCCCGGTCCGTGGGGATCCTGCCGGCAGAGGTGTGCGGATGGGTAAGCAAGCCCAGTTCTTCCATGCTGGCCAACGCGCTGCGGATCGTGGCAGGGCTCACCTGCAACCGCCCCCGGAGCGCGGCGTGTTCCGAACCCACCGGCTCGGCGGTGCGGACGTGCTCCTCCACGACCGTGCGGAGCAGGATACGCCTGCGTGCATCAAGCTTCAGCATCCATCCACCAACGGCTGGCACTCCTCCGCCCAGAGTGCCAGCGACCGGATTCAGCGTAGCATCGTGGATTTTGGGGTGTCAAGGAACAGGGCGAACCGACCTGCGCCGCAGGAGGCCCCGTACCAGCGTCAGTTCCTCCACGCGCAGCAGGGCGCAGGCTGCCAGGTACACGAAGGCCGCTGCCCCCACGCCGGCCACCAGGAACAGCAGGTCCGCGCGTTGTTGTGCGACCATCCATCCCACCCACACGGAAATCGCGGCAGCGACCAGCACGCGACCGGCCGTACCCACGATCCGGCGGGCATCCAGAGGGCCCAGATCCCGCGCCAGCATCCACAGCAACAACCCCACGTTTGCAAACGCCACCACGGCGGAGGCCAGGGCGATCCCTGCCACACCCATCATCCGCATGAAGGCATAGGCCAGAACGGCGTTGAGAAACACCATGGCCGCGCCGACAACCACCGGCGTGCGCATGTTCTTGAGTGAGT
>JBKJJG010000075.1:0-3087 GCA_046598155.1 bacterium
CTACGACGCGTTCGACGCCGGCGACGAGGCGCGGTTCGTGGCCGACCAGATCCGCGCTCTGGTCGCAGATGGCCTGCGGCTGCGCGAGATCGCGGTGCTCTACCGGACCAATGCCCAGTCGCGGCTGCTGGAGGAAGAGTGCCTCAAGGCCGGAATCCCCTACCAGATTGTGGGTGGCGTGCGCTTCTACGAGCGCAAGGAGATCAAGGACATCTTGGCCTACCTGCGGCTGGCCGTGGCGCCCTGGGATGAGATCAGCCTGCGGCGCGCGCTCGCCACGCCGCGGCGGGGCATCGGAGAGGTCTCCCTGGCCCGTCTCGTGACCGGCGCTCGGGCCGCCGGGTGCACGACGCTGGAAGCGATGCGGCGGCCCGAGATCACCGAAGGCCTGCCGCGCGCCGCGGCCCGCACGCTGGAGGGGTTCGCCGGACTGATAGCCGGCCTGAGCGAGTCCGCCGTCAGCCATCCGGCCGGTGATGTTATCGCCCGCGCCATCGTGGAGACGGGCTACCAGGCGATGCTGCAGGCCGAGGGCACCGAGGAGGCTTTCGGCCGGCTGGAGAACCTCCGTGAGCTTGTAACCGTCGCGCGGGAGATCGAGGAGTCCGTGGGCGAACCCGGCCTGGCAGCGTTCCTCCAGCACCTGGCACTGGTGGCCGACGTGGACGCCCACCGGGACGACCTCGACCGCGTGACCCTCATGACGCTGCACAGCGCCAAGGGCCTGGAGTTCCCGGCCGTGTTCGTCACCGGGCTGGAGGAGGGCCTGTGCCCGCATGTGCGCGCGCTGGACGAGGAGGGTGGGCTGGACGAGGAGCGGCGCCTCTGCTACGTGGGGTTCACGCGGGCCAAGCACCGGTTGTATCTAACCCACGCGCGCACGCGCGCGACCTTCGGCGCGCCCAACCTGGCGGTGCCGTCGCGCTTCCTGGAGGAGGTCCCGCCCGAGCTGACCACGGGGACGATCCGTCCGGCCGCGGAGTGGCCGGTACATCACGGTTCTGGGCGGGCCGCGGCCCCCAGGAGCGGCAGGGGCCACCTGGACGGGCGCCGCCTGGACGCGCGCCGTCCGCTCCAACACTTCGCGGTGGGGATGCGCGTCCGGCACTCCAAGTTCGGCGACGGCGAGGTATTGGACACAGAGGGGGAGGGTGAAGGGGCCATAGTGACCGTCCGGTTCGCCGGCACGGTCAAGCGCCTGGCGTTGAGTTACGCTCCCCTGGAGCGCGCCGAGTGAGCCGCCGTAGCGCGCCGCTGGTATACTTGTTGCCGGCCGGTCCTTTTCCCGGGTCCGAGAGAAGGAGGTATGAGATGAGACGGATGATTCCAAGGTTGGTTGCGGTGGCGATCGCGGGCGCGCTTATCGTGGCCACGCCGGTCATCGCCCAGGCTCCCAAACTGACGTTGCCGGACGTCGCGAACCCGATGGTCGCAGAGGGCGAGGTCGGGCGGTTTGGCGGCACCTATGTGGTCACCTCGATCTCAGATCCGCGGACCTTCAACGCGGTGGTGGCCCAGGAAACCTCTTCCACGGTGCCCCTGGGCTACGTCTTCGAGGGGCTGGTGGAGACGAACCGGATCTCGACCGAGATCGAGGGCGCGTTGGCCGAGTCTTGGACCGTGAGCAAGGACGGCCGCACCTGGCGGTTCAATCTCCGCAAGGGCGTCGCGTGGCACGACGGCAAGCCGGTCACGGCCGACGACGTGGTCTTCACGCTGGACGCGGCGTTCACTAAGGGCGTGCAGTCGAGCCTGCCGGACGTGCTGACGATCGCCGGCAAGCCCATTCAGTACAAGAAGATTGACGACCTCACCGTCGAGTTCAAGACCGAGCAGCCGTTCGGCCCGTTCCTGCGAACGATCGGGTTCAGCATCCTGCCCAAGCACAAACTGGAGGGCGCGCTCAAGCAGGGCGCCTCCGAGTTCAACCGCACCTGGAGCGTGGCGACCCCGCCCCGCGAGATCGTGGGCCAGGGGCCGTTCGTGATGCAGCAGTACGTCCCAGGGCAGCGGATCGTGTTCCTGCGCAACACGAAGTACTACAGGGTGGACAAGAAGGGCCAGCGGCTGCCGTACCTGGCGCGCGTGGTCATCGTGGTCGTGCCGAACCTCGACGCCGCCCGGCTCAAGTTCGAGGCCAAGGAGACCGACAACTACCCCGCGCGGCCCCGCGAGTACGCCGAGTTCAAGCAGAAGGAGGCCGCGGGCAACTTCACGATCTTCGACGGTCCGCCCACCTTCTCCACCGAGTTCCTGGTCTTCAACCAGAACCCCCGCGGGATCTCCGGTCCCAAGCTGGCATGGTTCCAGAACACCAAGTTCCGGCAGGCGGTCAGCCACGCGGTTGATCGTGATGCGATCGTGCGCCAGGTCTACGCCGGACGGGCGACCGCGCAGTTCAGCCCGGTCAGTCCTGCCAACAAGTTCTTCTTCAACCCGAACACGCGCCGCTACTCTTACGACCCGGCCCGCGCCGAGGCGCTGCTCCGGGAGGCCGGGTTCACCAAGGGCGCCGACGGGCTGCTGCGCGACTCGGCCGGCAACGTCGTCGAGTTCACGATGGCCACCAACGCCGGGAACACCGACCGCGAGGCGATCGGCAACCTGGTGCGCCAGGACCTGACCCGGCTGGGGATGCGCGTGACGTTTGCTCCCGAGGCGTTCAACACCCTGGTGGGCAAGCTGACCGGCACCTTCAACTGGGAGGCGATCATCATCGGACTAACCGGCGGGTTGGAGCCCCACACTGGGCAGAACGTCTGGCGCTCGACCGGCTCGCTCCACATGTGGCACCCGCGCCAGGAGTCGCCGGCAACCGATTGGGAGGCCGAGATTGACCGCATCTTTGACCAGGCCGCCCAGATGGTGGACCAGAACAAGCGCAAGCAGCTCTACGGCCGCTGGCAGGAGATCGTGGCGGAGCAGGTCCCGATGATCTACTTCACCACCACGCTCACGCAGCCGGCCGTGCGCAACACGCTGGGCAACATCCGGCTCGGGTTTGGCGGGACCACCGCCAACATCGAGGAACTGTTCTACTGGACCAGATACAGGTAGGTTCGACATGGAGGGGGGGCCTTGAGCCCT
>JBKJJG010000110.1:0-6731 GCA_046598155.1 bacterium
GTCGCTTACCGCGATGATCCGGCAGCCCTGCTGAGCCAGCAGCACTGCCACGACCGACCCGACCTTCCCGAACCCCTGAACGGCCACGGTCGCGCCCTCAATGCTCATGCCAAGCCGCCGTGTTGCTTCCCGCGCGGCGATGGCCACCGAGCGACCAGGGGCTTCTAGCCGGCCGAACGAGCCACCGATCGCGATCGGCTTGCCTGTCACCACCGCCGGCGTGGAGTAGCCCCGGTGCATGCTGTACGTGTCCATGATCCAGGCCATGACCTGCGGGGTCGTTCCCATGTCCGGGGCCGGGATGTCCCTCTCCGGGCCCATGAGGATGGAGATCTCGGTGGCGTACCGCCGCGTCAGGTGCTCCAGCTCCACCACAGACAGTCCCTTGGGATCAACCACCACGCCGCCTTTGGCTCCGCCAAAGGGCAGGCCGACCACGGCGCACTTCCAGGACATCAGCATCGCCAGCGCCCTCACCTGGCTCAGCGTGACGTCCTGGTGGTAGCGGATGCCGCCCTTGCTGGGGCCGAGCACCGTGCTGTGGTGCACGCGGTAGCCGGTGAAGATGCGAACCGATCCGTCATCCATCTTCACGGGGAAGTTCACGGCCAGTTCCCTCTTGGGAAACGCCAGAAACTCGCGGACCCCTCTCTTAAGCGGCAGGTGGTCGGCGGCGCGGTTGAACTGCTGCAGCGCCACGACCCACGGATCTTCCTTCGGCAGCGCCACCGTGCCCTGCGTGTTCATGTGCCTCCTCCTCTTCTCTGTCTCTTCTCTGTGCGCCAGGGGACGGGCATGGCGGCCCGTCCCGATCTCAACGGGTGAGAGCCGAGACAGGCACAAGCACAATGCCTGCGCGGTCGAACTCGGGCAGCATTTCCGCAACCACGCGCGGGGTAAGGCGCTGAGCGTGTGCGATGGCTACCGCCTCACCGTGGCGGAGGGCGGTCTCGATCAGACGCCGGATCTCACGGCGGATTGCTTCGGGATCGTTCTCATTGTCCAGGAACACGGTGCGGGCCGCGCTCCGGATACCGGCCTCTGCCGCGGCCGAGCCGACCACCGAGTGGGGGGTGGTCTTGCTGTCCAGGAAAAAGAGGTCGCGCTCCCGGACTACCTCCATGACCGCGCGCATGACGCGCCGGTCGGCCGTCGCGCGCGATCCCATGTGGTTGCTCACGCCGGTGGCGCCTGGGACCGACGCCAGTCCGGCACGCACCGTCGCATGGATTTCGGCCTCGCCCATCGTCACCGTCACCCCACCCGGCCCCAGCGCCTTGGCACCATCCATGGGTTCCAGCGGAAGATGCAGGATCACCTCCAGCCCTGCGCTCTGGGCCCTTTGGGCGACCTCGGCAGAGTGCCTCAGACCTGGAAGCACGGCCACGGTGACCTGCCGCCCAATGGCAATAATCTCTTCCACGTCGGCCAGAGCCCCGCCTGCATCATCGAAGACAATCGCCACCCTGGCAGACGATGCAACCGGGTGGGTCGGCGCAGGCGTCGGAAGCCGGCCGGGCCGGATCGGCGGAACGGAAGGCGGGGTCCGGACCGCGCGAGGAGTCGAGGTCTCACCGGACGGGGCCGGCCGCCGCTCAGAGGCCAACCACCATCCTGCCGCGATACCCAGCAACAGGACGGCTGCGGCCAGCCAGGCCTTTCCCAGACCGCCCCCGGACCGTCGCCGCGTGCGCCGCCGTTCGGATGGCGCCATCTAGCGTCGCTGTGCCGCGCGCTGCTTGAGCACGTCAACTCCTCGCCGCAGTTGCGCCGCCTGGATTCGACCCACCTCAGCTTCTGCCTTGCCCTCGAGGCGATCTCCCGCGGCCACATCGGGCTGAATCCCCTTGCCGTGGATGTCTTGGCCCGCCGGGGTGAGGTACTTGGCGGTTGTGACTGCCGCAGCTCCACCACCGGTAAGGGAAAACAGGGTCTGGATCACGCCCTTGCCGAACGTCCGTTGGCCCACCAGGGCAGCGCCTGCGGAATCGCGCAGCGCTCCCGCCAGGATCTCGGATGCACTGGCCGTGAACTCGTTGACCAACACGACAACAGGCAGCGTCAACTTGGCGCCGGGACCCGCCCGGTCCGTCTTCCGACGGCCTTCCCGGTCAACGACGTGCACGACGGGCTGGCCGTCCGCTACGAACCGGTCCGCGACCTGCGTGGCCGCACCCAGGAGCCCGCCGCCGTTGCTCCGCAGGTCGAGGATCAACCCACGGGCCCCCTCCCTGCTCAGCTTATCGAGCGCGGAGGCGACCTCCTTCGGCGTCTGCTCGTTGAAGGTGAGCACGCGCACGTAGCCCAGGCGAGCGTTCGAGAGTTCCTTCTGCACCGCCAGGTCGAGGGTTCCAGGTCCCTGCACGCTGACGATCCGCACGCGGGCCCGCGTAATCTCAACGTCGTTGATCTGGCCCACCCGGCCAATCCGCAGCGTCACCTTGGTCCCGGCGGGCCCGCGGATCCGGGTCACCGCCTCCTGCAGCGCCATCCCATCCGTGGGCACCTTGTTGATGTACAGGATGCGGTCTCCGGACCGGAGACCGGCCCGGTGTGCAGGCGTGCCCTCGATCGGCTGAACGACGATCAGGTGGCGGTCCCGGATGTCAACGAAGATCCCAACCCCAAAGAAGAACCCCTGCGCGTCCTGCGAGAACTCCTTGAAGACCCGGGCGTCCATGTAGCGCGTGTAGGGATCTCCAAGCGCATCGAGCAGGCCTCTGGCCGCGCCGTCAAACAGCCGGGAGGCCTCGGGTACCGGGTTCAGGTATTCGCGTCGAACCTGCGCGAGCAGCTCACGCAGCAGGGCAATCCCCTGGTCGTCGGCCGACCGCGCCACCACCGCGCGCTGCCCTATCCCATAGCCGGCCAGGAACATGCCGGCGGCCAGGACCACCACAAGAAGCGCGCTAATCAACCTACTCCGGATCACCACAGTCCACCGCCTCTCTACGGGTTCTTACCCGCTGCCGGCTGTAGCTTACCCTGGCCAGGGGACGGCAACAAGCACGGTTTCTTCAGTCGGGATTGACGGGCCGGCCGTTCCGGCGGATCTCGTAGTGTAGGTGCGGGCCGGTGCTGTAGCCGGTGCTCCCCACGTACCCGATAACCTGTCTGCGGGAGACGGACTGACCGGTCGTCACGCTGATCTTGGACAGATGGCCGTAGAGCGTGCTCACGCCATCGCCGTGGTCCAGAATGACCAGCTTGCCATACCCTCCATACCAACCGGCGAAGAGTACCTTCCCGTCGTGCGACGCCGGCACCGGGGTACCCCTTGGCGCCGATATGTCCACGCCCGTGTGGAAGTGGTTGCGCCGAAAGAGGGGGTGACGGCGGAAGCCGAAGCGCGAGGTAACGGGCCCCCTCAGAGGCCGAATGAGGGCTGCCATCGTACGCTCCCCGGTGAGCGCGGCCCCGCCCTGGAGGCGCTGGATCAGCGCCTGCACCGCGGCTGAGTCCTCCTCGGTCTCGCGGACGGCCTGTTCCGCGGCGGCCCGTTCGTGGATGATCGCTTCCAGAATCCGGCGCTTCGCGGTCACCTGCTCCGACAGTTGCAGTTCGCGCTCTCGGGTCTGGCGCGCGACCTCCTGCAACTGCGCCTGCTGCGCGATCAACTCCTCCCGCAGCGCCGCGGTCCGGTCGCGGTCCCGGGAATAGGCGCTGATCAGCCGGGCATCCTCTCGCATAACTGTTCCTACCAGCCGCGAGCGCGCTACGAACTCCGGGAATGAGGTGGCCTGCAGCACCACGTCTAGGTAGCCGGCACGCCCAGACCGGTGCAGGTCCACCAGCCGGTCGGCCAGCAGATCCCGCCGCTGTGCCAGTGCCGCCTCGGCTCGGGCCAGCTCGACGACCGCGGCCTGGGTACGGACTCGCACGCGACGCATCTGGATGGTCAGGCGCCGCAGTTGCTCCTCGGTCGCCTCACGCTGGCGGTCCAGCCTCTGAACCTCATCGGCCATCCGGCGCTCGCGATGCCTGGCCTGCCGCAGCCGCTGGCGCTCGGTCTCAAGCTGCCGCTGCAGGCGTGAGAGTTCCTCCTGCCTGGACGATAGCGGTGCGGGCGCGGCGGCGATCGCCTCATGCATCCCGGCGGTAACGACGGCCGCCAGCAGCAGCGCCGTCGCCACCAGACGGGCACCGGCAACCCCGTTCATGGCCGGAGGTACCTACGCATGCCGATCTCGCTTCCCGCAATCCCGACGGCGATGCCCAGGAGCCAGACCACGGCCAAGGCCCATGGCAGTGCCGCGCCGGGCGCCAGAACTGGCAGGAACGGCAGTGAGCCCGCGATCTGGACGGCCAGGTAGACGTAGGCCGCCACCAGAACCGCGGTTGCTGCCAGGGCCGCGGCGGCTCCCTGCAGCACGCCTTCCAAAACGAACGGGCCCCGGATGAAACCCGGCGTGGCGCCCACCAGGGTCATGATCTCGATCTCCTGACGCCTGGCCGCGATCGTCAGTCGGATCGTGTTCAGGACAATTAGCAGCGCGGCGGCGAACAGCGCCCCGGCCACGGCAGCACCCGTGATCCGGACGGCGCGCGTCAGCGCCACCAGCCGGTCCACCACCGGCGTCCCGTACAGCACCTCCTCGACGCCCGCAATCCTCTCTAGAGCAGCGGCGACCGCGTGTACCTGCCCGGGGCCGCTGGCGCGAACCTCGATCGAATCCGGCAGCGGGTTCGTCTTGAGGTGAGAGCCAACCGAAGCAAGCGATCCGTAGGTCTTCTGTAACCGCCGTAGGGCTTCGGCGCGCCCCACCAGCTCGGCAGAGCGAACCCCTGGCAGATCCCGAGCAGCGGCCAGGACGCGATGCTGTTGTTGGGGAGTGAGATTCCTCCGGATGAACCCCACGATCTCGACCTGTGACTCAAGGACAGAGGCCAGGTGCGCCAGATTGACAGAGGCCAGGATCCCGCCGCCAGCCACCGTCAGCGCGATGGCAATGGTGGTGGTCGCCGCCGCAGCCATCAAACCGTTGCGGCGCAGACCGCCAATCGCGTCGCGTAGGGCCTGCCCGCGCGCCCAGGGCCACCCGCGCGCTCGAAGTACGCGACGAACATCCGCCGCGTCAGCGGGCTGTTTGATAGAGCCCTCTAGACTCATCGCGCATGACGCGACCGGCATGCAACTCGACCACGCGCCGGCGCAGCACGTCCACGAGCGTGCTGTTGTGGGTGGTCATCACCACGGTCGTCCCCCGCAGATTGACGACGTTTAGGAGCTGCATGATCTCCCAGGCCGCCTCGGGATCCAGGTTGCCGGTGGGCTCGTCCGCAAGCATTATTCGCGGACGCGTTACAATCGCGCGCGCCAGACAGACGCGCTGCTGTTCTCCACCCGAGAGCCTGGCCGGCAGGTCGTCCGCGCGGTGAACCATGCCAACCGTCTCCAGCGCCCACTGGACGCGCGGCGCGATCTCCACCGGGTCGGTTTCGGTCACCCGCAGCGCGAACGCCACGTTGTCGGCCACGGAACGGTCGGACAGCAGATTGAACTCCTGAAAGACAACGCCCAACCTGCGTCGCAGTAAGGGCACCTGGGAGTCGGGCAGCGAGCAGAGGTCTAGCCCGTCCACCTCCAACCGGCCGGCGGTGGGACGCTCGATCCGCTGGATGAGCTTGAGAACGGTGGACTTCCCGCTGCCCGTGGGGCCTACCAGAAAAACAAACTCACCGCGCTCTATCCGCAGTGAGACATCTTGGAGAGCGACCACGCCGGTGGGGTATCGCTTTCCGACGCCGTCAAGGTTGATCATCGCTGCTCCGACGAAAAGGTGGGTCCGCTGCTCCGACGCTTCCTTCTAGTGTATCTTCTACACGACGGAGCAGCAGTCCTGCCGGCCGTTCAGGATACGGCCAGATCCCAGGCCGAGAGCTCCCGCAGCAGACGCTCGCTGGTCATGTTGAGGTGGATTGGCGTAACCGAGATGTACCCGGCACTCACCGCCCAACTGTCCGTCCCTTCCTCGTCGCCCAGAGGCCCGGGCTCCCCGGCCAGCCAGTAGTACGGTGTCCCCCGCGGGTCCGTGCGCTTCTCCAGTTGCGAGAGGTAGCGGCGCGAGCCCTGACGGGTGACCGCCACCCCGCTCAGCCGTTCCACCGGGAGGTTCGGTACGTTCACGTTGATCAACGCGTCCGCGGGCAGCGCGCGTTCGATGACCAGCCGCGACAGCCGTTCGGCAAACTCGGCGGCCACCTCGAACCTGACATCCACGAAAGCCGCCACGGAGACCGCCACGCTGGGGATCCCCATGATCGCGCCTTCCATTGCTCCAGAGACGGTGCCGGAATAGGTGAGGTCACGGCCCAGGTTTGGGCCGACGTTAATGCCTGAGATCACGACGTCCGGCCGCCAGCCCAGGAGGTCGAGCACGCCGAGGATGACGCAATCCGCAGGAGTGCCGTTGGTTGCCCAGGCGGTCACCCCGGCCGGATAGGCATCTGAGCGCCAGGCGCGCAGCGGCTTGTGCAGCGTGATCGCGTGCCCGGTGGCGCTGCGCTCGTGCTCGGGGGCCACAACCACGGTCTCGTGACGTGCCGCGAAGACCTCGGCAAGGGCATGCAGCCCCGGCGAGTGGATGCCGTCGTCGTTGGTGAGCAGTACCCGCATCTTCCCTCGCTTCCCGCGGCGCCAAGCCCGCGCTAGTGGGCCTCGACCGCCGCGGCCACGTAGCCTACTACCGTGTCCATTTCGCCGCAGACGTGTCCTGAAGTGGAGTACCGAA
>JBKJJG010000216.1:0-3116 GCA_046598155.1 bacterium
GACAACACCACTGAAGCGGTCCAGCCACCAGCGGTAGGCGCGCAGCGTGGCCCTGGTGCAGCCGCCTACTTGCTTGGTGAGCAGGAACGCCTCGGCGGCGGCATAGAGAGGGTGAGCATCTGCTTTTTCGGCCGTTTCTGCGAGGGGCCTAACGGCTGAAACGCAGTCCTGGTACGGGTTGGCGCGCCTGGAGGGAGTCGAACCCCCGGCCCGCTGCTTAGAAGGCAGCCGCTCTATCCGCTGAGCTACAGGCGCGCGGCCAGGCACGAGTATAGCACAGGCACTGCCCCTCACAGCACCCGGTGCACCACGAGCCGTGAGGACACCACCGCTGCCACAAGGCACACGAGCGCCACGCCGGCGGCGAGCGCGGTCACCTCGGTGGGGCGGCGCTCCCAACCGATCTCCCGGCCTAGGTGGCGGTACACCTGGCGCAGCTCGCGGAGGTTCGTGGTCCGGTAGTACGCGCCCCCCGCGGTCTCGGCCATCCCGCGCAGGGTTTCCTCGTCCAGGCGCACCAGGATGCTGCGTCCGGCGATGTTGAGCGTCGTGCCTTCGGGCGTGCCGATCCCCACGGTGTAGACCTTCACCTGGAGATCGCGTGCGATGCGCGCCGCTTCGATAGGATGGGTTCCGCGGTTGCTCTGACCGTCGGAGAGCAGCACGACCACCCCCGCGGGGAGCTTCCCAGCCGGTGCTGGCGGCGCCGCGCCCCCTGCCAGCGGCCGAACGCGGCCCGGCAGAGCCCAGATCGCCTCGAGCAGGCCTTCACCTATCGCGGTGGCGTACTCCGGGGTGAGCCGGTCAATCGCGTCATGGATGCGGGCCCGGTCGGTGGTAGGCGGCACTACCGTCGTGGCGTAGCTGCTGAAGGTGACTAGGCCCACGCGGAAACCGCCGGGCAGCGCCCGGACGAACTCGTGAGCAGCCATCTTCGCTCCGGTCAGCCGGTTGGGCTGGAGGTCATCGGCGAGCATGCTGCGGCTCACGTCAATGGAGAGCACCACCACGCCCTCGCGCGCGGGTACTGGCAGCGGCGCCGCCGGCCGCGCCAGCCCGATCAGGACCATCCCGATGCCCAACAAGTACAGCGCCGGAGGCGCCCACCTGCGCCACCGGACGCGACCACCGGCGGCCCGCGCCAGCATCTCGACGTTGGGGACGAGCACTACCCCGCGCGGGCGCCGCAATTGCAGCCTGAGGTACACCCACGCCAGCAACGGTAGCGCCACCAGCGCCCACAGCACGAATGGCCACCCAAAGGTCATGGCGCCCACACGACCTCGTTTGGCGGGCCCGACTTCACGGGACCCTCCCGAACCAGAGCAACGATAGCCCACCGCCGGCCAGCATGAAGAGGCCTGCCACCGCCATCAGGAGAAACGACACTTCCTGGCGGGTGAACTCCCATCCCAGGTCTCGACCGAGCATCTGCGAGAGCACTCGCAAGTCCTCCTCGCCCGTCGTCGAGAAGAACCGCCCGCCAGCTATCTGGGTGATACGCTGGAGGCCGCTCGCGTCGAAAGGCACGAGCACGAGCTGGCCGTCCACCCGCATCACGGTCCCGCCCGGCCTGCCCACGCCAACGGTGAAGATCCGAACGCGCGCGTCGCGCGCCAGGGCTGCTGCTTCTTCCGGATCCGGGCCGAAATTGCTCACGCCATCCGAGAAGATCACGATGGACCCCGGAACGAGATCGCCCGCGCCTGAAGGCGGCTCTGGACGCTCGCCCGGCGCCCCTGCGCGGCCCCGCAGCACCCGCAACGCCTCCAGGATGCCACCGCCCATCGAGGTGGCCGACTGCGGCTGGAGACGATCAAGCGTCTCGACGAGAGCGGCCCTGTCTGTGCCAGGAGGGAGCAGCACCGTCCCATACTCGCTGAACGCCACGAGCCCAACCCTGGTCGAACGGGGGACGAGGTCCGCGAGCGCTCGCGCCGCCATGCGTGCGGCCTCCAGGCGCGTTGGCTGCGCGTCGGTGGCGATCATGCTCTTGCTCGTGTCAACCGCGATCACCACCGCGGCGCGGTTTACCAGCAGGGGCAGCGCTGCCACCGGGCGCGCCATTGCCACCGCCAGGAGCAGCAGGGCGATTAGGTAACACGCGGCGGGGAAGGAGCGCTGCCAGCTCGGCGGGCGCAGTACCAGTTGACCGAACAGCCGCGGTTCGGCGAACTGCTCGGCTGCACGCTGCTGTCGCCGGAGCAGGATACGGTGCCCCCACCACAGGAGCGGGGCCAGGGCCAGCGCCCAGAGCATCAGCGGCCAGATGAACTCCACAGGCGCCTCCGTCGCCGCAGCACGAAATCCACAAGGGGATCCACCAGCGTCGTGGCCGTGGACAACACAAGGTGATCCACGCGGGCACGCCTGAACGCCGCCGTCACGCTTGCCCGGTGCGCGCTCACAAGCGCCTCATGGGCAGAGCGCACGCGTGCGTCCGACGTGTCAATCCAGCAGTGCTGGCCGGTCTCGGGATCCCGTACCGGGATCACGCCCACGTCAGGCAAGGCCTCTTCTGCCGGATCGCGGATCCATGCCGCGACCACGTCGTGCCGGCGTCCAAGCTCACACAGCGGCCTATCCCAGCCATCAGGTGCGATGAAGTCCGAGACCACGAAGACAAGGCTGCGGCGGCGCAGCATCCCGGCCGCGGCATGAAGCGAACCGGCGAGATCGGTCATCCCCGGGCCGGAGGACCCGGCCTGCAGCAGGGCATGCACAATGCGCAGGGCATGGCGCCGGCCCGCGCGGGGTGGGGCGACCGGCAGGCCCCGCCCCGGAAACGCAACCGCACCGACCTTGTCGCCGTGGCGGGTGACGATGTAGGCGGCGGTCCCTGCGAACTCCACCGCCAGCTCGCGCTTGAGGCGGCGCCGGGTGCCGAACCCCATCGAGGGTGAGAGATCCACCAGGAGCCAGGCGGTCAGCTCACGCTCTTCGTGATACTGCCTAACGAAGAGACGGTGCATCCGCGCGGTCACGTTCCAGTCTATGCGCCGGGCCTCGTCCCCGGGCTGGTACTCCCTTACCTCGGCGAGGTCCAGACTGGGCCCGTAGAAGATCCCGCGGTAGTCGCCGAATAGAAAACCGTCCAGGTGGCGCACGACGGTGAA
>JBKJJG010000222.1:0-9815 GCA_046598155.1 bacterium
CTGATGGCTATGCGCTCGCGGCGGCGGGTTCTCAACAGCATCTCCTAACCAACCTGGTCCGGGAGCAGCGTGTCACGGTGCGATTGGCGCTTGAGCCGGACGGCCTTCGCCACGCCCTGCAGGGAGGCCCGCGCCTGGTGCGCGATGGAGCAATCGAGGTCCCGTACGCGTGGGAGGGGTTCGGCGGGTGGTTCGCCAGGGCGCGGGCTGCGCGGGCGGCGATCGGCATCACCCGCACCGGCAGGGTTCTCTTCGTGACGGTGGACCGGACGGTGAGCAGGCGCGGCCGCCTGGAGAGCACGGGCATGAATCTCGCCGAGCTGGCGGCGCTCATGCGCTCGCTCGGCGCGCGCGACGCGATGAACCTGGACGGCGGCGGATCCGCGACGCTGGTTATCGGGGGCCGCGTCGTAAGCGCCCTGCCCCGGGGCGGCGAGCGCCAGGTCTCGGCGATGCTGGTCGTCCGGCAGCGACCGGCGGAGCGGTAGTAGGCCGGCGGGATCGCGCGCCCGGCCTACATCCGGGCGATTCTGGGCGACGCAATCGCCAGCAACCCGACCAGGACCACAACCACCGCCCCGCCCAGGGCCAGGGCCAGCGGCACGCCGACCACGCCGGCCAGGGCGCCCAGCGGCAGCGTACCCAGCGAAAGCATCCCAAAGGTGACCATGCCGTAGAGCCCCATGATCCGCCCACGCTGATCGGGCTGCACGCTCGTTTGCAGCAGCGTGTTGGCCGCCGCCATAGCCACTGCCTGGCCGGTGCCGACCAGCACCAGCAGCCCCATCGAGGCGGCGAGCCACGGCGACAGTGCAAACAGCACCACCATAGCGCCGGTCGCCATCGCCGCCCCAACCAGCAGCTTCCCCTTCTGCGCCGCCTCGCCGATCGAGCCCAGCAGGAACACCGCCAGGATGGTACCGACTCCGGGCGCGGCCTGCAGCAAGCCCAGCCCAGAGGGGCCCACGCGCAGCACCTCGCGGGCCAGCGTGGGCATCAGGCGGATGTAGGGGCGGCCGAAGAAGTTGATCGCCGCGACGATTCCCAGGATCGCCAACAGGTGTCGTTGCCGGAGGAGCAGCCCGATCCCCTGCCGGATGTCCTCCCCCACCGATGCTCGCTTCCCGGCGTTCGCCGGCGGGGCGTCCATCAGCCAGAGCGCGGTCAGCACGGCGATGTAGCTGGCGGCATTGGCGAAGAAGCACCCCGCAACGCCGACCGTGGCGATCAGCACCCCGCCCAGCGACGGGCCGAAGATGCCGGAGCCGTTGAACGCCATCGCGTTCAAACTGACCGCCTGCATCAACTGGCGCTCGCCCACGAGGGACGGGACCAGCGACTGCCTGGCCGGCATGTCGAAGGAGTTGGCAAACGAGTTAAAGGCGCCGATCGCCAATATCTGCCACACCTGGATGCGGCCCGAGGCGGCCAGCACCCCCAGCAGGGCCGCGGAGATCATCGTGGCGCCGTTGGTCCAGAGCAGCATCCGGCGGCGATCGAAACGGTCGGCCGCCACCCCGCCCAGGAAGGCGAAGAGCAGCCGCGGCACGGCCTGGCTCAGGCCCAGCAGGCCTAGGTAGATGGGATCCTTCGTGATCTGGTCAACCAGATAGCCGAGGGCGGTGAACTGCATCCACCCCCCGGTGTTGGAAACGAGCAGGCCGGTCCAGAGCAGCCGGAAGTTGCGCTGGCGAAGTGGCGCAAAGACCTGGTGTCTTCCGGCAGGCCGCAGCGCGGAGGAGTCAGTCAAAGCGACGGCCCGGCTTGTGGGGAACGCTCATCACGGCTGAGAGTAGCGTTCCTCCTTCCAAGGATCGCCGTGCATGTGATACCCGTTACGCTCCCAGAACCCAGCACGATCCTCGGCCATCAGTTCAATGCCGCGCACCCACTTGGCGCTCTTCCAGAAGTAGGGGCGTGGGATCACCAGACGGAGGGGCCATCCGTGCTCAGGGGTCAGGTCTGCTCCGTCGGCGCGAGAGGCAAAGAGCGCATCGTCGGCGAGCAGGTACTCCAGGGGCAGGTTCGTCTCGAACCCTGCCTCGGCGTGGACCATGACGAATCGCGCCTCCGGACGGAACCGGACAAGATCCAGCACCGCCCGTGCGGGAACCCCCTCGAACGTCATTCCGAGGCGGCTCCACGTGGTCACGCAGTGAATGTCGCGGGTAATCGAAGCGGTGGGCAGAGCGCGGAACTCGTCGAACGAGAGCCGTACCGGCTCCTCGACCAATCCGAAGATCCGGAAGTCCCAACTGGCAGGATCAAACCGCGGCACGCCGCCATAGTGGAGAACCGGCCATTTTTCGGTGACGCGCTGCCCGGGTGGGACACGATCCTCTGAACGGTGCACCATCAGCCCTCACTTCCCTTCGCCGCGCCCTGACCTACGGCGCCCTGACCCGCTCCATCTGCCGAGCGCTTCGGGTTGCAGCGGTTCATGGCCGCGGTCACGCCCTCGGCCACCCACAACCCCACGCCCTCAGCGGCGCGGGCAACCGCCTCATCCAGCAGGATGCGCTCGTCTGCAGCAGGCCGTTGGAGTACGTACTCCGCCGGATCCTCGTTGGCCGGGGGCCGGCCGATGCCCACGCGCACGCGGGCGAAAGCCGTCGTGCCCAAGGCCTCGATGATCGAACGGAGGCCGTTGTGGCCGCCGTGGCTCCCCTTCTCCCGCACCCGCACGGCGCCGACCGGAAGGTCGAGGTCGTCCACGATCACCATCAGGTGCTCCACCGGCACGCGGTGGCGCCGCCGGAGATCGGCGACGGCCGTGCCGCTGACATTCACGTAGGTGTCCGGCCGGGCGAGCATCACGCGCCGGCCACCGATCGTGCCTCGCCCCACCTGCGCCCATCCGTCCTCGGTCGCAATGGAGATGCCGTGGACGCTGGCAAGCGCCTCCAGCACCTCCCACCCGGTGTTGTGCCGGGTGCGGCGGTACCGGCGTCCAGGATTGCCCAGGCCGACGATCAGTCGCATGTGGCCTCTCGCATCCGGTAAGCAAACAGGGGCGCCGCCCGGCGCCCCTGCTCAAACTCTGGGGCCAACTCGCCCTGGGCGGAGCCGCCTACTCCTTCTCGGGAGCCGCCTCAGGAACCGCTGCGACAGGCGCGCCCTCCACTGCAACCGCTGCCGCCGGCGCCGCCTCCTCCTGCACGCGGGGTGCGACAACCGTCACGATGACATCCTCGGGCGAGGTGAGCAGCGTCACGCCCCCCGGGACCACCAGGTCACTAGCGTGCAGCGAATGCCCCACACCCAGTTCTGTGATGTCCAGATCGAACTGCTCGGGGATGAGCGTCGGCATGCACTCAACGAGCACGCCCCGCAGGTGGTGCTCCACTATCCCGCCCTCGGCAACACCCTTTGAGGCACCCCGCAGCACGACCCGCACGCGCGTCTCGACCGTCTCGGTGAGGGAGATCGCATGGAAGTCCGCGTGAATGATGTGTTGCTTGAAGACATCGCGCTGGACCTCCTTGACCATGACCGTCGCGGGCTCGGCGCCGCTGCCCCCTGTCACGTCGAGATCAATCAGCACGTTGCGCCCGGCATGGGTCTGTAGCGCCGACGAAAGCGCCCTTCCATCAACGGCAACGGGCATGGGCTCGCGGCCGCGGCCGTAGACCACGGCCGGGACGAACCCCTTGCGGCGCAGGCTTCTCGCCACGCCCTTGCCAACACCCTCGCGAACCTGTACAGTCAGCGCCAACCGCTCCATACGGGAATCCCTCCAACACACAACAGGCCCCAACCGCCGGGGCCCGAACACCGCCCATTATAGCACGCGGGGCCCCTGCCGCAACCGTCCGGCGGCGGACTGTGGTATCTTGATCCAAACCATGCCCGCCATCGAACGCCTCGCCGACGACCTGGTGCTGATTGACACCGGCTACTGCCGCACTCCCGCGGCGATCGGCGTCTACCTGCTGCTGGGCGAACGACCGGCCCTGGTCGAGACCGGGCCCGCCTCGACCGTGGACGCGGTGCTGGAAGGCGTGCGAGCGGCCGGGCTCGACCCGCGCGACCTGCAGGCGATCGCGGTCACGCACATCCACCTGGACCACGCGGGCGCGGCAGGGGCGCTGGTGCGGCGACTGCCCGATCTGGAAGTGTGCGTGCACCCGGTCGGCGCGCCGCACCTGGTTGACCCATCGCGCCTGATCACAAGCGCCCGCCGGCTTTACGGGGACGATCTCGACACGCTCCTGGGCGAGCCGGAGCCGGTTCCCGCCGATCGGGTACAACTCCTTGAGGACGGGACGCAGGTCACGCTTGGATCACGCCGGCTGCGGTCTATGGATACACCAGGGCACGCCCGGCATCACCTGGTGCTCCTGGACGAGTCGTCGGGCGACCTCTTCACCGGAGACGCGGCAGGCATCTGCCTGCCGGGATCACGCTACGTGCTACCGCCGACCCCTCCGCCTGAGCTGGACGTCCCGACCTGGGACGCGACCCTCGAGCGCCTGCGCGCGCTGCGGCCGCGGCGCCTGCTGCTCACGCACTTCGGCCCGCACACCTGGTGCGACGAGTTGCTGGCCCAGATGCAGCAGCGCCTTCCCAGCGCGGTAGATCTCGTGCGGTCGGCGCTGAAGGCCGGCCTCGACGAGGAGGCGATCATCGAGCGGCTGCGGGCCGCGGGCGCCAGCGCGGCCGCCGTGGACGGACCAGACGCGGCGGGCCGGATGGAGATCGCTATGTCCTCGCGGCTGAACGCGCTGGGGCTGATCCGGTACCTCAGGACGGCAGCGTCACCGTAAACCGCGCGCCGCCCCCGGCGCGGTTCTCGGCCGCGATCTCCCCACCCTGCGCCACCACCAGCCGCCTGGCGATGGCCAGCCCGAGCCCGGCGCCACCGCGGCCGCTTCGTGACCGGTCGGCTTTGAAGAACCGATCGAAAATGTGCGGTAGGTCCCCGGCTGGAATGCCGGGGCCGGTATCGTCCACCCGCACCATGACCTTTCCGCGCTGCCCGGCGACGGACACGGTGACCTGGCCGCCCGGCGGTGCAAACCTCAAGGCGTTGTCGAGCAGGTTGCCCAACACCTGCGCCGTGCGGTCGGGATCGGCCAGGACGGAAGGGCCATCCTCCGGGCCGGCCAGTTCGAGCGCTATGCCCTGCTGCGCCGCGCGGGGCCGGAACGACCCGACCACGTCGCGCGCCAGCGCCCCGAGGTCGGTCCGCACCAGACGCAGGTGCACCCGTCCCGACTCGATCGCGGACAGATCAAGCAGCACGTCCACGAGTGCGCGGAGGCGGTTTGCCTCCCGCTCGATTGCATCCAATAGCGGGGCGGCCGCGGGATCGGGCGTGGGAACGCTCTCTTTCAACGCCTCGACGGCCACGGCCAGGTTCGCGACAGGCGTGCGCAGCTCGTGCGAGGCGTCGGCCACAAACTCCCGCCGCATCGCGTCGAGCCGCTCGATCTCGGCGGCCATGTAGTTGAGGGATCGCGCCAGATCGCCCAGTTCATCGGCGGTCCGGACCGGGACCCGCGCGGCCAGATCACCGGCGGCCATGCGCCCGGTCGCCGCGCGCATCTCCTGGATCGGCCCGGCGAGCCGGCCGGCCAGCAGCAGACTCACCAGGGCGGCCCAGAGGATCGTAACCAGGATCGTCCAGGCCACGAAGACCCTGATGTGCCGGAGCTGCTCCGCCAGCTCTACCAGCGGAAGGACCAGGTAGACCGCGCCGATTACCATCTCGCCGGCGCCTGCCTTTCCTGCCCGGATCGGCACCGCGCCGAAGACCACGGGCACGCCGCCAGCCTGACCCGTACCGGCGCTCTCCTGCCCGCGGAGCGCCAGCAGGACGCCTTCTCGGCCCACGTGCTGCTGGAGGCGCGCCTCAGGCACCCTTGGACGGGACGCCATCACGGACTGATCGCGATCAACGATGATCAACTGCGGGTTCCCAGGGGGCTGCGCGACCTCCAGCTCCGCCTGGATGCGAGCCTGGTCGCGGGTCGCCACCGCATCGCGCAGGTGCACCGCGAACAGCCGCGCCTGCGCCAGCAGCCCCGTCTGGACCTGCGCTAGATACCTGGTCTCGGCGTCCCGCGCCAGGTGGACCCCAAGGAAGGACAGCGCAAGCAGGATGACGACGAGGTGGGTCGCCAGCAGCCTCCAGCGGATGCTCCGGAACATGCCTACTGGAATCGGTACCCGACGCCGTGGACCGTCAGGAGATGCGCGGGCTCGCCTGGCTCGCGCTCGATCTTCTCGCGCAGCCAGCGGACGTGTACGTCCAGGGTACGAACGTCGCCCGCGTAATCCTCTCCCCAGACGCGGTCGAGGATGTAGTCCCGGCCCAGGACACGGCCGGCGTTCACCATGAAGACCCGCAGCAACTCGAACTCCTTCGGCGGCAGCCTGACTTCCTTGCCGCGGACGGTGACCCGACGGCCGGGTATGTCCATGGCGATCTCGCCGACCTGGAGGAGATCACGCCCGGCCGCCTGCGCGTAGGTCTGCGCGCGCCGGAGCTGCGCCCTGACGCGCGCGAGCAGCTCCCGGGGCGAGAACGGTTTGGTGACGTAGTCATCGGCACCGACCTCGAGTCCGGTCACCTTGTCGCCTTCCCCGGCCCGCGCGGTGAGCATGATGACCGGCGCGGTGCTGAAGACGCGGATCCGCCGGCACACCTCAAGGCCGTCGAGCCCGGGAAGCGCCAGGTCCAGCAGGATGAGGTCGGGCCGCGCCGTCTCCGCGGCGTCCAGCCCGTCGGGACCGTCCCGGGCGGCGACGACCTCGTGGCCCTCGCGCGCAAGGAGCGCCCGCAGCGCGGTGACCATCGTCTCCTCGTCCTCGATGACGAGGATCTTCATCCCGACGCCAGGGGCTCCCCGCAGAAGGCACAGACCGTCCAGTCCGTCTCGGTGGTCGCCCCGCACGCATGGCATTGCCCGCGCTCGGGCTTCCCTGGTCGCTCCACGAACAGCAGCCATACCAGCAAGGCGACCAGCCCAACAAAGACTAGGCCCATCAGGCCGGTGACCGCCCCGAGGTAACCGCCGAAGATTCCCCTGCTGGAGGAGGGGCCCATCATGGTTTGATCCATGGGTTGGGTCACCGGCGGATGCGTCGGGGCAGCCATGTGCGCCGGATCCATGAGGTGCCCGGCCGCTGAGATCCGCAGCAGCCACACGCCGTACGCGACCGTGATGCCGACCAGCACCAGCGCGATCCCCACGGTCACGACGGCCCGCAGACGGTGTCTTGTGCTCATGGCCGCTCCTCTACAGCCTCGCCGCCATGGGGAGGCTCAGGATCGCCGCGAAGCCCAGGGCGAACACCGCTGTCAGGATAGCATACGGGAGCAGCCGACGGCTGGAGGGGCAGCGGCTGGCGCTTGCCGCACAGAGCCGCCGGAGCGTCCACACGGAGAGGGCCACCCCGACCGCGAGCAGCACGAACTGGAGGCCACGCCACACCGCGAGCCCTAGCATCGCGTCCCCTTGGGGGACCCGGACAGCCGCCCCAAACGATGCGGCCAGGGCGACCGGAATGAGCTTGTAGCCGCCAAGCAGGTGCCCGAGGTTATGGCCGATGTGTGCAAAGAGCGCCAGGGGCAGAAATGCAAATCCGAACCGCCGCATCTCGACACCGTACGGGAGCGCGCCCATGGCGCTGAAGATCTTGGTCGCGGCCAGAAACAGGCCAACGGCCAGACCGACGAACCCAATGAGCAGGCCTCCGTAGAAGACCGCGTCGTTGGAGAGGATCGCTGACCCCGCGACGGCATCGCGGAGCGCCGCCCAGGGCTCGGTCATGACAAAGGCTTGAAATGCCACGACTCCGATCGCCGCCACTGCAATCAGGGCGTTTTCGGGCATTTCCTTCTTCTGTGTCACGAACTCCTTTATGGGGTTACGGAGCTCAAGCCGGAGCGACCCGTGCGGACACGCCTTCAGGCAATTCCCGCACATGGAGCAGTAGCGGTTGGTGTCCATTGTCTTGGGCGTGTGATGAAATGGACATCCCTTGAGTTCCTCGCGCCCAAAATAGCAGTAGATGCTCGTGCATTTCTGGTCAACGCAGTTCCCTTGATTGGCGCGGATCTCCATCACCGACCCCATGGCAAACACGCCGGTCCAGGCGCCCAGCGGGCAGAGATGCCGGCACCACGTCCATCGCTCGAACAGCAGAGCGCCCACAACGGCCCCGGCAGTGAACCCCCACAGGATGAACCCCGTGGCCAGGGGCGAGACCGATGCCCGGGTGACCTCCTCGATCCATGCCTGATAGAGGATGGCCACAAGGAGCATCACTGCCACGAAGCCCCGCCGCTTGAACAGCCGGGGCGCCTTGAGGTTGAGGCCGACGCGCTGGGTCAGGTCGGCCAGGGCGCCCATCGGGCAGACCGCGCACCAGATCCGGCCGAAGAAGAAGTAACTGACCGCCAGCAGTGGCCACCAGACGATCCAGCTAAAGACGGTGGCCAGGTTGAGGCGCGGATCGCGGGGTCCATACAGCGAGAAGTATGTGAGCACCAGCAGAAAGCCGATCATGACCGCGCGCGAAGGCCACGGCCACAACCGGCTGACGATCAGGCGGTTGAGGAATGCTTCAACCGATATGCGCAGCATCTACCCCCGATCTACTGTTCCAGTGTCTTCCGCAGCTCACGGTGCTGTTCGAGCGTGATCTCGCCTCGGGCGAGGCGCTCGTTCAGGACCTCTCGGAGAGTGCCCGACGCCTGCGCGGACGGCCCTGACTGATTCCTTTGCGAGGTCGCCGCCTGGGCGATCCACCAGATCGCGGCGACGATCACCCCGATCCACAACAGCATCCCGATGCCACCGAATCCACCCATCATCGTGAGTCCCCCCTTCCGTGCGCCGTTCGATTCCCATCACCTCATATGGTGACCGGCCTGGATGCACTCACCGTGAAGGCGGCGTGAATTGATCGTGAACGGACTGCCGGCGTCACGGCGAGTATCGGCATCACCGTGCGCGCCGCCGGCGCATCAACACCGCGAGCACGAGTACGACAACCGCTCCTCCTCCGACCCACAGCCAGCGCGCCAGCCGGGAAGCACGCTGCTGGGCGGGGGCCGGGGGTCCCCATGCCTGAAGCCACTCGCGCATCTGCGCTACTTCCCGGGCCTGCGCATTGATGATGTCCTGGGCCAGCGCCTTGAGCTCGTCGTTCGTGGCGCGCTCCGCAACCAGTTGCGCCATCTCGATGGCAGACTGGTGGTGGACGATCATGTCCTCTGCGAACTTCCGGTCAAACTCAACGCCGCCAGCCGCCTTGAGCGCGGCCATCTCCCGGTCCATCTCCTGCATGACCGCGTGGTCCATGGCTTTGGGTGCGGCGCCGTGCCGGTCCTTGAGCCAGGCGGTCATCTGATCGATCTCCTTCCCCTGCCCGGCGATGATGCTCCGGGACAGCGTCTTCAGTTCGTCCCGGGTGGCCCGCTCCAGGGCTACCTGCGCCATCTCCACCGCCATCTGGTGATGGATGATCATCTCCTGCATGAAGGCGATCTCGAATGCGGCACCGCTCAGACCTTGGAGCCTGGCGGCCGGATCCTCCTGAGCCGCGGAGACACCGACTAGTAACAGCGCAATCAACAGTGCCGCGCCCGGCACGCGAAACAGCTTCTTCACGAAGAACCTCCTTTGAGGGTGTCCCGTTTCTAGTGGAAATTCGGGAGCAATCCCGGCGATCACTACGCCACCAGCACCTCCTTTCCCTGCGTGAGCCTGTCCTTCCAGGCGACTCTCAGTTGTGGCAAGGCCGGGTAGCCCCAGCAGCCAGCGTAGCATGGACTCGATCTCCAACAGATTCTGTTGGAGATC
>JBKJJG010000013.1:0-7832 GCA_046598155.1 bacterium
GGCCGTCCGGGGCAAGATCGCAGGGTTCACCGCCGATCGTCAGGCGGCCCCCATCCCTCTGCACGGAGCGGAGCACGGCGGCTGCGGGATCGGCGGCGGCCACCGCCGCTCCCAGGATCTGGACGGCGTGACGGCGCAGCCCCGCGGTCTCGCCATGGAACAGCCGGCCGTCAACGTTCATCGCGCACCGGACGGAGCGGTCCACCACGGCCCGCCGCGGTTGGGACGGACCGCCTCAACCCGCACGCCGCGCGCCCCTACGGCATCCAGCGCGGCCCTGACGGTGTCCCGTGCCAGCGGTGCGAGGTTGTTGGCCTCGCTCAGGTGGACCAGGCAGACGGTCTGCGGCCTGCCGTCGGCCGCGGCGACCGCGGCGCGCGCCGCGCCGTCGTTGGACAGGTGCCCCTGCGCGCCGACGATACGGTTCTTGAGAAACCACGGGTAGGACGAGACCGCCATGAGACCCAGATCGTAGTTGGCCTCCAGGACGAACAGGTCGGCGCCGTAAGCTCGCGCCAGCAACTCATCCGTGACCTCACCCAGGTCACTGGCGATGATCGCGCGTACACCATCCCTGAAAAGGACAAACCCCACCGGATCGGCAGCGTCATGGGGAAGCGTGAACGGCGTCACCTCCACGGTCCCCAGGGCAAACGGTCGCCCTGATCTGAACAGTTCCACGCTGGCGCCGGCGAGCTGCGGACCGGCTGCCCTGGCCGTCGGCTCGTTGGCCAGCACCACGGCTCCTGTTGCGCGGGCGACGGCCGCCGCTCCCCTCGCGTGATCGTCGTGTTCGTGTGTCAGGAGGATCGCGTCCAGGCGCGGCCCCTGGCCGTCTTCCTCGATCTCTCTCAGAACCGCCTCGGCGGTCAGCCCCGCGTCAACCAGGAAGCGCGTCGGTCCTGCCTCGACCAGGATCGCGTTGCCGGAGCTGCCGCTGCGCAGCACGCGCACGCGCAGCGGGCTCTGCGGCGTCACGAGCGCAGTAGCTCCTCGGCCTCAGGCATCAGGAGCAGAGCACCCTCCTCTGCCAGCCCGGCCAAGCCCCTGAAGGCCTCGACCACCTCAGCCACCGCAGCGGGCACGGTTGCCGCCCCAGGGCCACCGGATGCCGAGGGAACGGCCGCGGCCTCTGGGGGCCGGATCGTGACCGTGATCACGCCTTGTGCCTCCGGGATCCTGGCCATCTCGCGCGCCCGGCGTACCGCCAGAGGGAAGTCCCCCATCTCGTCCACGAGCCCCTGCTCCATCGCCTGGCGGCCGGTCCACACGCGGCCGCGGGCGATCGCCTCGATCTCGGCCTCGCTCTTGGCGCGGCCCCGGGCCACCTTGCCCACGAAGCGCCGGTACACCGCCTGGATCTCATGGCGGACCCGGTCGAGTTGATTCGGGGTGAACGGCTCGAAGCCCGAGGGCATCGTGGCGGCCTCGCCCCGGGCCACGATCTCGCGGTTGAGCCCCATCTTGCCGAACAGACCTCGGACCGTCAGCTTGCCGTTGATTACGCCGATCGAGCCCGTGACGGTCGAGGGCTGCGCGATGATCCGCCCAGCACCGCATGAGACATAGTAGCCACCTGAACCGGCCACGTTGCCCATGAACGCGACCACGGGCTTCCTGGCCTTGATGCGTTCAACCTCGCGCCAGATCAGGTCGCTGGCCAGCGCGGATCCCCCGCGCGAGTCCACGTGGAAGACGATCGCGCGCACGCGCGGGTCGCGCTCAGCAGCCCTGAAAGCGCGGGCCACGGTCTCGGAGCCCGCGAATCTTCCTCCCACGAACGGCAGGGGAAGCGGCAGATCGCGGCTCTCGCCGGTAATGATCGTGCCGATCAACTCAACGACACCGATCACCGCGGTGCCGGATCGCCACCGGTACGGGGTCGGCAGGCGCCTGCGTGCCTGAGCCCACGGCCGCAGCGCGGCCGGCCGCGCCTGGGATCCCAGGCGGGCGGGCAGCTCATCCTCGTAGCAGATGCCGTCAACCAGCCCGGCGGTCCACGCATCGTGCGCGCAGAGAGGTGCACGGTCCACGGCCGCGCGCACGGCGCCCAGATCGAGACGACGCGCCGTGGCCAAGTCCTCCACGAACCCGGCCATCACCGAGTCGAGCACGGACTCAACGACCTCACGGTGATGCTCGGAGAGGCCGGACCGCATGAACGGGTCAGCCGCGGTCTTGTACTCGGCGATCCGCTCGAACTCCGGGAGAATCCCGGCTCGATCGAAGGCCTCGCGGAAAAAGGTGATCTCGGTGCGCAGCCCCAGGACGGTCCAGTAGGCGGCCTCGGGCATCCAGATCTCGTCGGCTGCCGCCGCGAGGTAGTAGCCCGGCAGGTCGGCGTCCAGCAGGTAGGCGACCACCCGCTTGCCCCGACCCCGGAACTCGCCCAGGGCCGCCCGGAGGCTCTGCACGGTCGCCATCCCCGCGCGCAGGTCGCGCACGCGCAGCACGATGCCGCGCACGCGCGCATCCCCGGCGATGCGCTCCAGCCGCTCGCGCAGCGCCTCCATGCTTTCCTCCGGGCGCTGCAGGGGCCGCATCAGCATCCGCTGCGCCAGGGGCCGGGGCGCCGGCGTGCGTTCCGGGTACGAACCGGTCAGCTCCACGACCACGTAGTCCAGCGGCGGTCCGGGCAGGCGGGCCAGGACATTAGAGAGCAGGAGCAGGCCGTTGCGCACCAGATCCAGAATCCAGGTCATGGGACTATTCTAACCACAGGCGGCGACGACGCCTAGCGGTATGGATGCTGCCCATCCTGAACCGATGAAATGGTGGGGCTGGGGGGAGCCCTCGAAGACCTACCTGCTCGGGCGCCGCCCCGGGCTCTGGCCGTTCCTCCTCTCGAAGATAGGAACCCCATCTGGGGCCCCCGCGCCCCGGGCCGACCTCGAGCAGATCAGGATCCCGCAGCATCGCATCCCGGCCCAGGCCCTGGAGGCGCTCGCCGCGGCCGTGGGCGTCGAGCACGTTTCCCTCTCCCACGACGTCCGGATAGCTCACGCCTGCGGCAGGGGCTATCAGGATCTGGTCCGGCTGCGGCGTGGCGAGGTGCCGCGTCCGCCCAACGCGGTGGCATTCCCGTCCTCTGAGGAAGCCGTCGTGCGCCTGCTGGGCATCGCGGGCAGTGAGGGGATCGCCATCATCCCGTTTGGAGGCGGGACCAGCGTGGTGGGAGGCGTCGAGGCATCGGACGGCGACCGGCCGGTCCTGTGCGTTGACCTGCGGCGCATGAACCGGCTCGTCAGCGCGGATCCGGCAGGTCTCGTGGCTACCGCCGAGGCAGGTATCCTGGGACCTGCGCTCGAGGCCTCGCTCGGCGCACACGGCCTAACGCTGGGCCACTTCCCCCAGTCGTTCGAGTTCTCCACGCTGGGGGGTTGGATCGCCACCCGCTCTGCCGGGTATGCCTCAACCGGCTACGGCAAGATCGAGGCGATGGTCATCGCGCTGCGCGTAATCACTCCGCGCGGGATCATCGCGACGCGCCTGGTGCCTGCCAGCGCCAGCGGGCCGGACCTGAACGCGCTGTTTGCCGGCTCCGAGGGCACGTTCGGGATCATCTCGCAGGCCACGCTGCGGGTGCACCCGCTGCCCGCAAAGAGGGATTACCGGGCCTGGCTCTTCCGCCGGTTCGAGGACGGCCTCTCCGCGATGCGCGCCATGCTGCAGGAAGGACCGGTCCCGACGACCGTCCGGCTCTCCGATGCTCCCGAGACCGAGGCCTACCTGGCGATGAGGGAGCGCAAACTCGGCTGGTCTTCGCGCGCGCAGGAGTGGGCCGGGATGCACTTGTTGGGGGCTCGCGGCTTCGAGCCCGGGAAGATGTGCGTGGCCATCGTTGGGGTCGAGGGAAGCGCGGCGGCTACCGCGCAAGCGTGGCATGGCCTGAACCGGGCACTGAAGCGGTACGGCGCCTTCTTCCTGGGGTCCGGACCGGCCCGCGCCTGGTACCGGGAGCGCTTCGAGCTTCCCTACCTGCGGGACGAGTTGCTCGATGCTGGCATCATGGTGGACACGCTGGAAACCGCCGCCACCTGGGATCGCCTGCTGCCGCTGCACGCGCGCGTCGCTGGTGCCCTGCGCGACGCCCTGGCGCCGATCGGCACCCCGCCGCTCGTGTTCTGCCACCTCTCGCACGCGTATCCCACGGGCGCCTCCCTCTACTTCACCTTCCTGGCCCGGCAGGCGCAGGGGCGCGAGATCGAACAGTGGCAGGCGGCCAAGCGCGCGGCGACCGACGCCATCATGGCAGGAGGCGGGACGCTCAGCCACCACCACGGCATCGGGACGGTGCACCAGGCCTGGATGCACGAGGAGCACGGAAAGGACGGCCTCCAGACGATCCGGGCGATCAAGACCGCGCTCGACCCGGACGGCATCATGAACCCGGGCAAACTGGTCCCCTGAGATCATGCCATCGGACGAGTTCTCGATCACGACGCGCCGCGACAACCTCGACCGCGTCGCCCGCGGCACCTGGGACCTCCTCGTGATCGGCGGGGGAATCACCGGCGCCGGGGTGGCGCGGGACGCGGCGCTGCGCGGATGGCGGACCGCGCTCATCGAACAGGAGGACTTCGCCAGCGGCACCAGCAGCCGCACCGGCCGGATGGTGCACGGAGGCCTGCGCTACCTGGCGGAGGGACATCTCCGGCTTGTCGCCGAGTCGCTGGCGGAGCGCGCGGTGCTCCGGCGCACCGTTCCCCATCTGGTGGCGGCCCATCAGTTCATGCTCCCCGTGTGCGGGTCTGCCCTGGCCATGGCGAGGATGGCCGCGGGGCTGGCCCTCTATCAAGGGCTGGCGTTGGGCCGGGCCGTGGGACCGGCCCGCCTGGTCTCCGCGCGCCGTGCGAGCAGCCTGGAGCCGATGGTCGCTCCGGATCGGCTTGCCGGTGGGGCGATCTACTGGGACTGCCTGGCGGACGATGCGCGCCTGGTGCTGGCGCTGATCCTGGACGCGCACCGGCGCGGCGCGGCCGCGATCAACCACGCGCCGGTCGTGGGCCTGCTGCGGACCGGCAACCGCGTCGCCGGGGCGGCGGTGCGTGACGCCCTCACCGGCCGGACCTTCGAGGTGCGGGCCCGCGCCGTCATCAACGCCACAGGCCCATGGAGCGAGAAGATCTCGGCGATGGCCGGAGGACACGCCCTGCGCCTGCGTCCGACCAGGGGATCCCACATCGTGGTCCCGCGCGCGCGCCTGAGGACCCGGCGGGCGATCATCTTCTCCTCACCGCGCGACCGCCGGAACCTCTATCTCGTGCCGTGGGAACAGCACTCCATCGTCGGCACCACTGAGACCGATCACACCGGCGATCCCGAAGCGGTCCACGCGACCGCGGAGGATGTGGACTATCTCCTGGAAGCGGTCCAGGCCACGTTCCCAGGGGCGGAAGTGGGCCCCAAGGACATCGTCAGCACCTTCGCGGGCGTGCGCCCGCTGCTGGACCGTCCTGGGCTCGCGGCCTATCGCGTCCCGCGCGACTATCGGGTAATCGAGGGCCCTCCAGGTCTCATCTCCGTCGCAGGAGGTAAACTCACAACCTTCAGGCGCATGGCGCAGGACGCGGTGGATGTGGCCGCCAGGTCCATCGGCGGCGCTGCGGCGCAGCAGCGGTGCCGGACCGCCAGGGTGCCGGTCGAGCCGCCGGAGGAAGAACTCACAGTTGTCCGCGCTGCTAAGCACGAGATGGCGGTGACGCTGTGCGACTGCCTCATCCGCCGGCTCCACCTCATCCACGAACTGCCGGACCAGGGACTTAACGTCGCTCCCGCGGCAGCGCGTCTCATGGCGCCGGTGCTCGGATGGACAGAGGCACAGGTGCAGGCTCAGGTCGAACAATACAATGCGGCCGTGGCGCTGACGCGCCGGTGGCAGGCCCCTGCGGAGTGTCGGGATGCTGACGGATTCTGAACGCCGTACCCTGCGCGCGCTGTGCGATGCTGTCGTGCCGGCCGTGGAAGCAAAAGGAGATCCCCAGGGCTTCCTGGGGCGGCGCGGAACGGACCTCGGCCTGCCGGCGCTGATCGAGGAGGGATTGGCCGAGGCGCCGGAGCACCTGCGCGCGCAACTGCGCCGCCTCCTTCGCATAATGGGAAACCCGGTCGCGAACCTGGTACTGGCCGCCAGGCCGCGTGGCGTGGCAGCGATGTCTGCGTCCGAGGCAGAAGCCTATCTACGGTCGTGGGGCGCCAGCCGCCTGCCGCTCAAGCGTGCGGCCTTCCAGGCCCTCAAGCAGGTAGTCACTTTCCTGTTTTATGCCGCACATCCGCCCGGACAGCCCAATCCCAACTGGGCCGCCATCGGGTTTACCGGTCACCCTCCGGTGACGCCTGGGCCAGCGCCGCGCATCACCCCGCTCGCCATTACCTCTGACACACATCTGGAAACCGAGGTCTGCGTCATCGGATCAGGCGCCGGAGGAAGCGTGGCCGCGGCCGAGTTGAGCCGGGCAGGCCGCCAAGTGCTGATCGTCGAGCGCGGGGGTTACTACAGCCAGAGCGACTACAACGGCGACGAGTATGAGATGCTGCGGCGGCTCTCGCTGGGCAAAGGGCTGTTCGGCACCGCTGACAACGCCTTCGGGCTGCTCGCGGCAACGTGCCTGGGCGGAAGCACCGTGGTCAACTGGTGCACGAGCCTGCGGCCTCCCGACGACGTGCTGTGCGAGTGGGAGCGCGAGCACGGGATTGACGGCGCGTCCGGACACGAGTTCCACGCAGCGATAGAAGCCGTCGAGGGCCGGCTGAACGTGAACACCCTGGAGAGCCAGCACAATCCCAACAACCAGGTCCTGGTGGACGGGGCCCGGGCACTTGGATACCGGGTTGAGACGATCCCGCGCAACGTGCGGGGCTGTGACGATTGCGGCCCGTGCGTCTACGGCTGCGCGCGAGGCGCCAAGCAGGATGCGCTCGTAACGTACATCAGGGACGCCTGCGAGGCAGGCGCCCGCGTGCTGGTCCGCTGCCGCGCTGAGCGCGTGCTCGCCCGCTCCGGCGAGGTGACCGAGGTCGAGGCGGTCGCGACCGATCCCGCATCTGGGCAACAGCACCGCGTCACGATCCGCTGCAGGACAGTGGTGGTGGCCGGCGGAGCCATCTTCTCGCCGGCGCTACTGCTGCGCTCCGGACTGGGCAACGCGATGGTGGGCCGCGGGCTGCGCCTGCATCCGGTGACCGCCTGCCTGGGCATCTATCCTGATCCGATCAGGATCTGGTCGGGAGCCGCCCAGACCGCCACCTGCACCGAGTTCACCCGGGTACGCGGGATGCACGGGTTCTGGATCGAGGCTTCTCCGGGCCACCCGGGGCTGTCGGCGATGGCCGTGCCCTGGGTCGGCGGGGAAGAGCACAAGCGCCAGATGGCGCGCCTGGCGCACACCGCCGCTCTTATCGTGCTCGTGCGCGACAGCGGCAGCGGCAGGGTTGCACTCGCCCCCGACGGGAATCCCGTTGTGCGCTATGCGCTGAACGCGCAGGACAGGTCGTTGATGCTCCAGGGGCTGGAAGAGATGGGCAAGATCCACCTGGCCGCCGGCGCGCTCGAGGTATCCAGCCTGCACACCCGGGGAGTGCGCGTGGGCCGCGACGAGCCCGCTGCCGCCGCCCGGTTCGTAGCAGGGGTCCGGCGCGAAGTGATCCGGCCCAACGCGCTCGCGCTGTTTAGCGCGCACCTGATGGGCGGCCTGCCGATGGGCGCGGATTCGCGCCGCGCGGCCGTGGATCCATCGGGCGAGCTCTACGGGGTGCGTAACCTGTTCGTGGCCGACGCGAGTCTCTTTCCCTCCGCGCCCGGCGTGAACCCGATGATCGCCATCATGGCGATG
>JBKJJG010000047.1:0-3181 GCA_046598155.1 bacterium
GCATGGACCTCCTCGTTGTTCTTAGGGAGCCTGGAACTTAGGGCGCCTGGAACCTAACCCGCCCGGAGTTGTCCACGAGCACGAGACCCGGCGACCCGTCCGGAGCGGCATTGAGCCACACCCGGCCCCTGCCCATCCCATCGGACAAGATCACGCCTGACGGCCGGTCCGGCGAGGCCACGAACCAGATGCGGCCGCGGCCGCTGGCGTCGGCGATGATGACGCCGGGCGTGCCGTCGGGCCGCACGTTGAGCCACATGCGTCCGCGCCCCGCAGACTCAGAGAGCAGAACCTCCGCGGTTCCGTCCGGCTGGACACTGAGGCCGATGCGCACCGTGCCCGAAGCGTCAATGACCTCCAGGCCTCGCACCCTGAGGGTGTCGTTCTGCGACGCGGCCTGCTGCACACCAAACGCCAGCACGCCTACGGCGACTAGGCTCAAGCACCATCTCAGCAGGCCGGCCCGCTGCCGGCGCTCCAGTTGCTCGATTCGCGCCCGAAGGCGTTCCATCTCCGCGTGTTCCATTGTGCACTCCCCCTGGGAGCGGGCCGAGCGGTGCGGCCCGCACCGTTCTGGATATTCCCAGGACAGGGGGAGTCTAGGCCTGTCTGACGCTCAACCGGGCTAGCGCCCGGTCCGGTCGCGCCGGGACGCCGCGATCAGGGCGTCCTGTAGCGGGCGGAGCCGGCGGGTCTGGGCCTCCTGAAGCTCCAGCGCGCCGCCAGGCGGGGCCTCCATTGCGTCACCCAGCACTATCCCGTCCATGCCTGTTGGGACGGCGCCCAGCAGGGCCGCGATCGTGGGCGCAATGTCCACAACCCGGGCCGGATGGTCGCTGACCAGCCCGCGCCGGACGCCCGGACCGCTGATGACCATGGGGATGTGCTGTATCAGCCACGATGCCCCGCCGTGCGAGCCGCGATAGCGAAACGGCAGCGTGGGGTCGGTGGGCTGATCGCCGTGGTTGATCGTGTTCTCGCGGTACGGGACCGCGATCTCAGGTCCGTGGGCACTGGCAAAGGTTGAGAAGAGATAGCGGTAGGCCGCGTCGAGGTCCCCGGGGACGGGCGGTCCGACTTCCACGGGGAGGTAGGTGAAACCGGCGCCCTCGCGCACCTTGCGGTAGACAGCGGAGACGCCTGGAAGGCCCACACCCGCGATGGCCCGGGCGGCCGCCTCGATCTTCCCGGTATCGTCAACCCAGAACTCCGCGCTGGATCCTCCGCCGCCCATCAAGCGCACGCCTGCTTCCGCGGCAGCCCGCCGGAGCAGGGCGACGTCAATCAGCCGTTCGCCGGGCACCATGCCGTGGTCTGAGGTCACGACCCAGAGCGTCTGCGACAGGATGCCGGCGTCCTCGTACGCGCGCAGCAGGCGGCCGATCTGAACGTCGGCGATCTGCACTATCCGGCTCATGATCTCAGGGGCGACGATGCCGCCGGTGGCATGGCCCTGCTCGTCCGTTGCCGGCAGGTTCAGCAGGAGAACCTGGGGCCGCGCCGCTCGGAAGATGGCCAGCGCCGCGTCGGTGGCCCATGCGTCCGAGGGCAGGCGCGGATCGCGCAGCGAGGGCAGATCGAGCACCCCTGGGGGCGGCTCGCGTCCGGGCACTGCCGATGGCTGCACGGTCCCGCGCGACGGCCGGGTGCGGAAGACCACGTAGTTCGCTTCCAGCCCCATCGCGTCCGCGGCGAAGAACTTGCTGGAACTCACCGAGGCAGCCACGAGCCCGGGCCGCCTGGCCCGCAAGATGCCTGCTATCGTCGGCACCCCGGCGGCGGCCAGCACCCGCTGCTGCTCGCCGCGCATTACCGCTTCGAGCGACGTAGGCCAGATCATCCGCCCTGTGGAGGGGTCCTTCCAGCCGAAGCCGATCACGCCGTTGGTGCGCGGGAGCGTTCCGGTCGCCAGGGTGGCGTGCACCGGCGGGGTGTTGGCGATCATCTGCCCGATCCACGCGCGGGAGTAGACCGTCCCGTCGCGCATCAAGCGCCGCAAATTCGGCATCGGCGTGAGATCCAGGTAGTCGGGTCGGGCGCCGTCTATCACGATCACGACGACGTGCTGGAACTGAGACGCCGACGAACGGCCGGGATATGGAATGGTAAGCGCGAGCAAGAGGCAAAGCGCCAGTACGGCTGCACGGATCATCATGGGCTCCAATCTGACACGAGATGTCCCCTGGAAGTAGACCTGCCCGCGGCCGCGCGCGTTTAGGCGGGGACTGCCAGGCGGCCGTGCAGGATCAGCAGGCCTTCGGGCGTTGCCAGCCGGTAGTGCCAGGCGCCGCCCTCGTTCCAGGCGAGGTCGTGCAGCGCTGCCCCGACCCGCGCGGCGGCGTGATATTGAAGATCATAGGTGCGGGGATGGGCAGCGATTGCCGCAGCGCCCCCTGCGCGGAACACCGCGTCGTCGAGCAGATCAAGGTAGGCGGCGTGGTTGGCGTGGGCCATCGCGTCGGCGTCGCTAGTCCGCACCCACAGGGGCGTTGCGGCGACCCCTGACGGAGGTTGGGGCTCAGCCAGTGGCAGGGGCACGATGGCCCGCGTCATGCCCGGGAAGACCGCGGCAATCTCGCCCGGGATGCGCGTCGGCGCGGTGCCGTCACGGGTCAGTATCCAGTCCACCACCGCGGTGGCCACCGTGGTGCCGGTACCCTCGTGGCGCACCGTGCCGAGCCGGCGTGCCAGGACGCGGCGGGCACCCAGCAGCCGGGTCGTGCAGGCCAGCGCATCGCCGTGGCGTGCCGGCGCCTCCACCACAAGGTGGATCCGTCGCACGAGCCAGAACAGCCGGTGCGCGTCGTACCATCGTGGGGGGAACCCGCGGGCGGCAGAATGGTCGAAGGCGAGTTCCTGCAGGAGCCGGACGTACACCGACGCGCGGGCAACGCCTCGGCGCCGCACTCATCGTAACGGATGCGCGAGGTGCTCGAGTATGAGTCCGAGGCGTCGTCAGGCATGGGCTGCCCCTTCACAGTACCGGCGGATGGGCAGGAGTGCAACCACGCTTCGGGGAACATAGGGGGGAACATGACGTGGAGGGCAGACGCTCATGACGGATCTTGTCGGACACACCGCGGTAGTAATCGGCGGCGGCCGCGGGCTGGGGCGCGAGGTGGCCCTGGCGCTTGCGCGCGCGGGCGCCGAAGTGGTGGTTGCGGCGCGCACCGCCGCCCAG
>JBKJJG010000090.1:0-9141 GCA_046598155.1 bacterium
CTCTTCCAGACAGACGGCGAAGCGCCCGCTTGGTGCCATGGGTGCCCTTGGACTGCAGGCTTGCTCGGATCGCGGCGCGTCTCGCCTTCAGGCGTTGCCGAGCCGTCCCGTCGTGCAGCGTGCCGGTAGACGTGGCGACGGTGTTCCGGATACCACAGTCCACGCCGAGCACCAGACCGCTTGTACTGGGTGGAGCATCTTCGTCCTCGACGACGATGTGGATATCCCACCGCCTGCGCCTTCGCACAACCGTGGCGGCGGTAGGTACTTTGCCGGCCAGAGCCGTCCGTTGATAGGTGCCCAAAACCAGTGGGACATGGATGCGCCCACCGACGACGGTGAGCGACACCGTCTCGTCCTTTTCGCGGTAGGCAAAGATGCGCGCGTCGTAGTCAATGCTGGTAGGCTGGAACGCCTGGGGTCGCTTCCCTCGGTTCTTCGCCGCAGTCATCGCGGCCGCGACACGGCGAATGACCCGAACAGCGAGATTGGCCGACAGGCCGAATTGCTCGCGGATAGCGCGATAGACCAGGTGGTGCAACCGGACGTTATTGGAGAGGTTGGTGGGCAGGGCACGGGCAAGCGTCGCGTTGCAGGCAGCGGCGAAGGCTCGGCAAGTGTCCGAGAGGAACGCGGCACTCGCCGGGGTGGGAGCCATCTTGCAGCGGATCGTCCGCTTGCTCATGTGAGAATTATATCACTACAAGAAAGAAGAGGCAAGACGGCGCTCCTCCCCATGCCTGAAGGCAGGGGTCTCCGCGCCGCCAAACTCTAATGACCCAGCCCCACCTCCGGCAGGCAACCGCCCGCGACGTGGGCGAGATCGTCTCAATATGGGGCGAACTGGCGGCGCACCATGCCCGGCTCGACGAAGCCTTCCGGCCGTCCCGGCGCTGGCAGGAGGAGTACGGCCACTTCATCCTGGGCCTGCTGGGCCGCGAGGATGCCCGCGCCGTCGTGGCCGTGGAGGGCGGCCGGGTGATTGGCTACGGGGTCGGACGGATCTCGATGCTGCCCGCGTTCTTCGAGCGGCGGCGGCGCGGCTACCTCCACGACGTGGTCACGCGCGAGCCGTACCGGCGACGGGGAGTCGGCCGTAGCATTGTTGAAGCGCTGGTGGCGTGGATGCAGGAATGCGGGGCCCTGACGGCGGAACTGACAGTGGCCGTTCTGAACGAGGAGGCGGTGGCGTTCTGGACGCGGCTGGGATTCGCCCCCTACATGCACCACTTCAAGCGCGAGTTGCGCTGATGGAAGCGAGAGACCCGAGATGAGCCGCCTGGAAACGGCCACGACCCGGATGCGCGACCACGGCCTGGCAGCCCTGCTGGTCACCACGCCGGCGAATGCCTACTACCTGAGCCGGTTCCGGACAGAGATCTACACCCGGCCGGTCGTGGTCGTGGTCGCCGAGAACCCGGTGCTGATCGTCCCTGAACTCGAGGAGGAACACGCCCGCAACGCCTCGGTGATCGGGGACATCCTCACCTACTCCGACCGGCAGTCCGGCAAACAGAGAGGTCTCTCACACCTGCACCTGGCACTTGGCCTGGCCCTCGAGGCGCTCAAGGAGTCGGGCACCTCAGGACCCATCGGGTTCGAGTCGGAGGGGCTCTCGGCAGAGGGGTTCTTCACGCTGCGCGGCCGCATCCCGGCCCAGGTCGTGCCTACTCGCGGGATAGTTGAAGAGATGCGCGTCGTGAAGGATGCGGGCGAGCTGGAGATCATACGCGCCGCCGCAGGATTGGTGGATTGCGGGATTGCCACGGGCATCGCGGCGTGCCGCCCTGGGAACACCGAGTTGGAGATCGGCGTCGCCTCCGCCGCCGCGATGATGCGCGCGGGCGCCGCGCGGCACCCCGAGCGCCATGTGACCGCGGCATGGCCGAACGCACCGGCTACGGGCCGCGTGCTGGCCGCGGGCGACGCTGTAGTCTGCTCCACGGTCTGCGCCGTGGACGGATACCATGCCGAGGCGGAACGGACGGTTCTGATCGAGATCGGCTCCGACGATCAGCGCCGCCTGTACGAGGTCATGCTGCGCGCCGAGGCCGCGGCCCGCGCCGCGATACGGCCCGGAGTGCCCTGCCTGGAAGTTGACCGGGCCGCCAGGGCGGTCGTCGCAGAGGCCGGGTACGGTCCGCAGTTCACCCACATGACCGGGCACGGGCTGGGAATCGCTCGCCATGAGCTTCCGTTCCTGGCACAGGGCGATGACATCGCTCTCGTCCCCGGCATGGTGATGTCGGTTGGGCTGGGCGTCTACGTCGAGGGCGTGGGCAGGTTCCGCCACTCCGACACGGTCGTGGTCACAAGCGACGGGTGCGAGGTCCTCACCCTCCACCCCCGCCATCTCGAGGCGCTGACAACCCGCAGCTAACCGCCGTGGAACCCCTGATCCTGGAACCCGTGAGGACGCGCCTGCTGTTGCTCAGGCACGGCGCCGTGGATTGGGCGCAGGTAATCGAGGGCGAGCCGCCGCTGGCGGCCGAGGGCCTGCGCGACGTGGAGATCGCGGCGGCCACCCTGCCGCACTTCGACGCAATCGCGGCCAGCCCTCAGCGTCCCGCACGGGAAACGGCTGAGATCATCAGCCAGATTCGGGGCGTGCCGATCGCGTGGCGCGAAGGGTTGGACGAGATCAGGACCGCGGCCCCGCTGACCGGCGCCCAGGACTGGGCGGACTGGATGGACGGCGAGTCCTTCGCCGACGGCACCGAGCGCATAACCGCCGAGCTGCGCACGGTAGGCGACCAGCGGTACGGCCGCACCACCCTCGTGGTCAGCCATCCCATTGTCCTGCTGGCGTTCCGGGCGTACGTCGCCCAGACCGCGGTGCTGCTCGACCAGGTTGATGGCCTCCCCGAGTTGGGCGTTGCTGTCGTGGACTACCTGGAAGGCCGGTTCTACCTGGTCGAGGACTTCCCGGTGAGGAGATCGGCGGCCCATGGTGCGTGACGGCCGTCCTGGATTCGCGGACGTGCTCGCTGCCAGGCGCGTGATTTCCGCGTACCTGCGCCCTACGCCGGTGGTGACCTCGCCCGCGCTGGACCGCCTTCTGGGCTGCCGCGCCTTCGTGAAGTGCGAGAACGCCAACCCCACCCGCGCGTTCAAGATCCGCGGCGGCATCAACCTGGTCTCGCGGCTGACCGCGGACGAACGGCGGCGCGGCGTCATCGCCGCTTCCACTGGAAACCACGGGCAGTCCGTCGCCCTGGCATCTCAGATCTTCGGGGTCCGCGCGATCATTGGAGTGCCGGAGCGGGCCAATCCCCACAAGGTAGCGGCGATGCGCGAGTTCGGCGCCGAGGTCGTCGAGGTGGGCCGCGACTTCGACGAGGCCCGCGGGTGGGTAGAGCGCACCGCGGCTGCGGAGGGCTACCGGTACGTGCACTCGGGCAACGAGCCACTGCTCATCGCTGGGGTCGGGACGGCAAGTCTCGAGCTGATCGAGGAGGTGCCCGACCTGGAGGTCATCATCGTGCCGGTCGGTGGGGGGTCCGGAGCCAGCGGGCATGTGATCGCGGCCAAGGCGGTCAACCCTGGGATCGAGCTGATAGGCGTGCAGGCCGAGGGCGCTCCAGCCGTGACGCGCTCGTGGCGGGAGCGGCGGATCATCAGCACGGACACGATGACCACCAGGGCCGAGGGGCTGGCCACCCGCTCCCCGTTCTCCCTTCCCTTGGCCATGTTGTGGGATGGGCTCGACGAGATGATCCTGGTCAGCGACGAGGAAATGGAGGACGGAATCCGAATCCTCCTTGATACAACCCGCCAGGTCGCCGAGCACGCCGGGGCGGCTCCGGTGGCCGCGGCGCGGCGCATGCGGGACCGCATAGCCGGTCGCAAGGTGGGACTGATTCTGAGCGGCGGGAACATCACGCTGGAGGCGCTGCGCGCGATTATGTCGCAGCACCAGGACCGCGTGCATCCAGACCAGACCGGGTACGAGAGGCCAGACCTAGAACGAAGGGAGCTGTGAGAGGTGACGAAGCACGAACGGGTCTATGCCGCTGTTGACGGCAATCCGGTGGACCGCCCGCCGGTCGCGCTGTGGCGGCACTTCCCGCAAGAGGACCAGCGGGCTGAGACGCTAGCCCAAGCCCACGCGGCATTCTACAAGACCTTCGATTGGGATTTCCTGAAGGTCACGCCCGCCAGCGCCTTCTACGGCGACGACTGGGGCCTGCGCTCCACCTACAGGCCCAACCGGGAGGGCGTCCGGCATTACACCGAACGACCGGTCAAAAAGGAGACCGACTGGCCCAAGCTCAAGCGCCTGGACGTCACCACCGGGGCCCACGGGCGCGAGTTGAAAGCGATCCGGGCTCTACGGAAGGCGCTGCCGGACGCGATCATCCTGGCCTCGGTCTTCAGCCCGCTCTCGATCGCTCGCGCCCTGGCCGGTGAGACCGCGCTGCTCCGCTACCTGCGGGACTCGGTGGACGAAACGCACGAGGGACTCGACATCATCACCGAGGCCACCGGCCTGTTCGCGGCCGAGTGCGTCGCCGCAGGAGCCGACGGCCTATTCCTGGCCACCCAGTGCGCCTCCACCGGATACATGGCCATCGAGGAGTACGAGGAGTTCGGACGGCCCTACGACCTGCGCGTGCTCGACGCAGGGCGGAAGGCCGAGATTGTGATGCTGCACATCCACGGCGAGCGCATCATGTTCGAGCAGCTCATGGACTACCCAGTCCAGATAGTCAACTGGCACGACCGGCGCACCCCACCGACGCTCAAGGAGGCACGCGAGCAGTTCTCGGGTACGATAGCCGGCGGCGTAGACTCCATGGACACGATCGGAAAGGCCTCGGCCGAGCAGGTGACCGCGGAGGTCAAGGACGCCATCGCTCAGGTCGGAGGCAAGCGGTTAGTCGTCGCCGCGGGATGCGTGATCCCCATAGATGCCCCCGAGGAGAACGTGCGGGCGGTACGCCAGGCGGTCGAGGGCTGACGGCCTGGTTCCTGCGCTGGAGTTAGTCCTACGCAGCCGCTTCGTCGCGAATTGACACGGCTTCCTGATGTGATTACATTGTAGATACGCACCGGAGGCTGCCCGTCATGAAGGCTCGTCTTGTTCGCATCGGCAATTCGCGAGGAGTCAGGTTGCCCAAACCCCTCATTGAGGAGGCCGGCCTCACCGACGAGGTCGAGCTTCGCGTTCGCGAGGGGGCTGTGATCATCATGTCCACGGCCCGACCGCGATCCGGCTGGGCTGAGGCTGCTAAGCACATGCGTCAACATGGAGAAGACCGGCTCCTTGAGGAGTCTACGTCCACCCGGTTCGATGACGAGGGCTGGACGTGGTAGCGCCTTTGGAGGTCAGACGTGGCGAGGTGTTCCTGGCGTGGTCGTTTCGCCCGACGAGATGAACGAACACCTGCGTACCTTCATCGTCGCCCCGCTGACTACGGGCGGTCATCCGTACCCGTTCCGGGTGCCGTGCCGCTTCGGCGGCAAGATCGGCTGCGTCGTTGTGGACCAGATTCGAACAGTCGATCAGGAGCGGCTCTTGGGGAGGCTTGGGCGGCTGGCTCCAACAACACTGAGCAGAACGCTGTCGGTGCTCCAAGAGATGTTTGCCCCGTAATCAGTCGCCGTAGTGCGTCCGGGCCCGCTCCACATAGAGGATCCGGCGGTCCTCGCCCAGGCTGTAGACGATGCGGTCTCTGTAGGTCAGCCGGTATGAGAAGCTGCCGGCCAGGTCGCCCAGCAGCTTCTTGCCTTCGTACGGGTTCTGGGCAAGCACTTCCAGGAGGATGTCCCGAAGCTTCGTCCTCAGTCTCGGAGAGAGTCGCTCCACATCCCTCACGGCCTGCCTTGTGAAGCGTATCTCCCACCGGGCGCTCAACGCGCGCCCAGCACTTCCTCGAGAGGGTAGGTCTCTCCCCTGGCGATCTCGCGACGCGCCTGGCGGATGCTCCGCAAGAAACCGGGCGTGGAAAGAAGTTCAAGCGTCTCGAGGAGGGACTCGTAGTCTTCGTGCGAGAGCAGGACGGCGTCACCCTCCCTGTGCGTGATCCGGAACTGCCGGTGTCCGCGTGCGGAACCCCTCAACAGAGCAAACAACCTCTTGCGCGCCTCGGTCGCCGTCAGGCTCTTCACGGCCTCACCTCATGTACCACTTTATGTACATCTTACCCTAGGCCATCGCAGCCCCATCGGTCAAGCAGTCTTGTAGCAGGCGGGGTAGAGCGAGTAGACAGGAATGGCCCCGAGGCAGGGAGAAAGTTGGCAGTTACGGCGCTTCTAAGCGCATCCGGACCATCGAAAGCGCTCCAGGAAGCGCCCACGGGGGGGATGGCCAATGAAGTCGCGGATGCTTGTCGTGCTGGCAGTTGCGGTGCTCTCCGCCGCGGTCCTGGCAGGCGGGTTGGGTCCCGCCTCCGCGGGCCCGGCAGTGCGGCTCTCGATCGCCACCGGAGGTGTCGGTGGCGTCTACTTTCCTATGGGCGGCGGTCTGGCGTCGCTGATCTCCAAGCACATCCCTGGCGCCACGGCCACGGCGGAGGTCACGCCGGCCTCGGTTGACAACATGCGGCTCCTCCAGGCCAAGCGGGTGGACATTGCTTTCACGCTGGCGGATACCGCCCATGATGCGTTCAAGGGCGAGGAGCCGTTCCGCGGATCCCCGGTCCCGATCCGAACGCTGTCGCCGCTCTACAACAACTTCAACCACCTGGTCACGATAGAGGGCATCGGCATCGCGGCAATCGCCGACCTGCGCGGCAAGCGGGTTTCGGTAGGCGCGCCGGGCAGCGGGACCGAGATTACCGCGCTGCGCATCCTGGAGGCGGCTGCGCTGCACCCGGACCGCGACATCCGCCGCGAGCGCCTGGGCGCGGCCCCGTCGGTGGACGCCCTCAAGGACAGAAAGATTGACGCCTTCTTCTGGAGCGGGGGCCTGCCCACTGCGGCCGTGCTCGACCTGGCCTTTACCCCCGGCGTGCGTATCAGGATGGTCCCGCTGGATGGGCTGGTACCCCTACTGCAGCGCAAGTACGGTAACCTCTACTTCAGATCGGTAATCCTGAAGGAATTCTACCCTGGCATGGCGGCCGACGCGCCAACGATCGGCGTGGCCAACCTGCTGGTGGTCCACCAGGACTTCGACGCGGAGCTGGCCTACCAGATCACGAAGCTACTCTTCGAGCGGCGCGCCGATCTTGCCCAGATCCACAAGGAGGCGGCCAACATCACAACAATAGGCGCGGCCGGCCGCTCACCGATTCCATTCCATCCCGGCGCGATCCGGTACTTCAGGGAGCGCGGCATCGAAGGATTCTAGAGCGACGGGCTCCAGGCGGGCTCTCTTGCAGGCGGCCGCGGCGACCACCCTGGCAACCGCTCTAGCAGTCGCGGTCGCCCTGCTGCTGGCGCCCGTTCACTCACTGGAGGTCACCGAAGTCCACACCGGCCGCCTCCTCTGGCGCGTTCCGGCAGAGATCGGATCCACGGTGGATCTCGAATACACTAACTCCATTTTCGGCGCGCCCACGACCGAGCGGTTTGAGGTCTCTGGCCGAGGCCTGCGTCTGGTGGAGATCAGCAGCACAAAGGAAGCCGTTCTTCAGTACCTGGCACTTGACCCCCCGTACCAGTCTCGGGATGGACGCCTCGTGTCCAGGAGGCACGGGCCCACCGTCGGCGAACTCACGATCCGCATCGGCCAAACCGGGCAGCAGCGGCTGATGGCCGGCAGCAGGGAGATCCCTCTGTACCGGGTAGGCACAGGAGAGGCGGTGCGCCTCACCATCTCGAGAATGCCGCGCGTGCTCGTTGTGATAGGCCAACCCCGTCCCCCGTAGGAGCAGCCCATGGAGCGGCGCGAAGAGGCGGCACTCGCCAGGTCCGAAGAGGAACTCAAGGAGATCGTCGAGGAGTACGAGGGGAAGACACGGCGGCTGGCAGGCCGGTGGGGGACCTTCGTGGCCGCCCTCGCCGTCGCGATGTCCCTGTATCACCTGCACGCCGCCACGGCCACCTTCATCCGGCACGTCCATCTGACCCGGCATCTGCTCTTCGTGCTCGTCCTCAGCTTCCTGCTCTACCCGGGAACGCGGCGATCCCTTGGGCGCACCTCTCCCACGGTGTGGGACGTGATCCTCGCCGGGCTCAGCATCGCGGCGATGGGCTACATCCTCGTGGACTTCAAGGCCTTCGTCTACCGCTCGTACATCCCCACCCCGCTCGACCTGATCTTCGGCATCATCACGATCCTCCTGATCCTGGAGGCCACGCGCCGCACCGTCGGCAGCGCCCTCGTGCTCCTGGTCGTTGCTTTCCTGGTCTACGCATTCGTAGGGCCATGGCTGCCCGAGCCCTGGACGCACCGGGGGTACGACGTGATCCGCGTGGTCGGACAGCTCTACATCACGCTCGAGGGAATCTTTGGGGTGCCGCTCGAGGTCTCGGCGACATTCATCATCCTGTTCACGATCTACGGCGCGGTGCTGGAGACCTCGGGGGCCGGAAGGTTCTTCGTGGACCTGGCGCTGGCGCTGACCAAGGGCCGGCGGACCGCTCCGGGCCAGGCCACCACCATCGCCTCGTTCCTGCTGGGCGGCCCGTCCGGCAGCGGCGTCGCCACGACCGTGACCGTGGGCGCCATCACCTACCCGATGCTCAAGCGCGCGGGCTACGACCGGGAATCGGCCGGCGGGCTGCTCGCGGCCGGAGGAATCGGCGCGGTCATCTCGCCCCCGATCCTGGGCGCGGCGGCCTTCATCATCGCCGAGATGCTCAAGATCTCCTATCTCACGGTCGTGATCATGGCGACCATTCCCACGATCCTGTACTACTTCTCGATCATGCTGATGATCGAGTTCGACGCCCGCCGGATGTCGCTCAAGAAGGTGGAGATCGCGGCGGGGAACACGTGGCAACTGGTGCGGCGCTACTGGTTCCTGCTCACATCGCTGGTCCTGGTCCCGGTCCTCATGATCATGGGGTCCACGGCCATCAAGGCGGTATTCTGGGCGATCGTGATCGCCATGGCGTCTAGCCTGCTGCGGCGTGAGACCGCGCTGGTAACCGCGCGCCGCGCCTCTCCCGGCGACAAAGGAGTCCGCGCGTCAGGCGGGGGCCTGCGAGTGGGTTCGGTCGTGCTCAATCCGTCCGGCCTGATCACATCGC
>JBKJJG010000091.1:0-1529 GCA_046598155.1 bacterium
CTTGCCGGCCTCGTGGGCCGCGCGCAGGATGCCGAAGGCCGTCCCGTACCCAGCGGTCGCCAGCCCGCCGGTGTGGCAGTAGGTCAGGATGCGCTCACCCGGGCGGATCAGCGCCTCGCCCCAGCGGCCTATCGCGCGGTTGGCGGCGCGGTCCTCCTCGGCAATGGCATCGGCTTCGCGGCGCAGCAACGCGGCGAAGGCCGCGCCTTCCTTCCGCCGCGCCTCCCGTGCCACGCCGAGCATCCGCTCCACTGCCCAGCGCAGGTTGACGGCCGTGGGCCGGGCCGCGGTCAAGACCGCCCCGGCTGCCTCCACCGCGTGAGCGCGCTCGGCACTAGGGAGCGCGGAGGCGCAAGCGGCGGCCAGAGCGACGCCGTATGCCGCCGCCACCCCGATCGCCGGAGCACCGCGCACACGGAGACCTCGGATCGCGCCCGCCACCTCATCGGGCGTGGCGCAGGAAACTACCCGCACCTCGTGGGGAAGCAGCGTCTGGTCCACCAGACGCACCAGCCGATCATCCAGCCACACGGTCTCAAGCATGGCAGCGTCCGGAAGGAAGGTAGGTGAAGGCGCGGCGTCAGGTCATGGGAAAGAGGGCACGCGGCTCGTCGCGCGCACTCTCGGCCGTAACCGTTACTGTGTTGGGAGCGAACAGGAAGATCTCCTCGCCCACGCGCTGCATTTGCCCGTCCACGGCATAGGTGACGCCGCAGATGAAGTCCACGATCCGCCTGGCGAGGTCGCGCTCGGCATCCCGGAGATTGACGATGACCGGCCGGCGGGCCTTCAGGCACTCGGCCGCGGCCAGGGCATCGTCGAGACTACGCGGTTCCAGCACGACGATCTCCATCTGCCGGTTCGCGTGCAGGCTCAACACGGGCGCCCGCGGAGGCCTTGCCTCCCCGTCCTCCTCGGCAAAGCCCAGGAACGACCATAACCTCTGCATCGCGCTCACCTCACACCTCCCGCCCTCTCCTCCCTCCCTGGATCCGGCCTCTCCCGTGGCCTTGGACTACCGATCGCCGAACAGGGCGCGCCCGATGCGTACCATGGTCGCGCCTTCCTCGATTGCCACCTCGAAATCGTCTGACATGCCCATCGAGAGCTCACGGAACGCATCGCCCGCCACCCCATCCCGCAGGCGGTCCCGCAGCGCCCGCAACTCTTGGAAGACCGGCCTGACGGTCTCCGGGTCACTGGTAAGTGGCGCCACGGTCATCAGCCCGATCGGGTCGAGGAAGCTGCACGCGAGCACCCTCTCGACCAAGTCGCCCACCGCGCCGGGAGCTAGCCCGTATTTGGTGGCCTCCCCGGTGACGTTCACCTCGATCAGGACCGGGATCCGCCGGCCGGCTTCACCAGCTGCCCGATCCACCGCCTCCGCGATCCGAAGGCTGTCGAGGGAGTGGATCACCTGGAACAGCCCCACGGCCGACCTTGCCTTGTTCCGCTGCAGGTGGCCGACCAGGTGCCAAAGCGGCCCAGGGCCGACCGCCTCGATCTTGGGAACTGCCTCCTGGACCCGG
>JBKJJG010000113.1:0-12146 GCA_046598155.1 bacterium
CGAAGCCGTGCTGCTCGATGACACGCTGGGCAGCGGAGTCTGCCTCTGCAACCGGGATGCCGGCGACAAACTTCTCGATCGCGGCCAGGTTGGCCAGCGTGGCCGCCTCGTAGGCCCGGCGCTGGAGATCGCTGCGCGGTTCGCCCAGGAACAGGGTCCGTTCATTCTCCACCACCAGGCCGCTGAGGCGCACGATGATGATGTTGACCACACCGTCGCCCTTCTCAAAGCGGGCCCCGCAGTCGGCGCCGGTGCCGTGGGGCGAGGCCGAGGCCGCGCCGGACAGCGACCAGACGCGCACCTCCAACCGGTCTTGTGGGAACCGCGCGGCGCCCTCTACGGCCATGCGCCGGGCGATCTCCAGGTCGAGTTCCGTCACGAGCATTCCCGGCCTGACGGTCTCCATGTACCGGTCCTGGCCCCAGTCGGTCAACGCCGCGGCCTGGCGCATGATCTCCAGCTCCTGGGGATACTTGACCTGGCGCATCTCGACCAGGAACCGCGCGGCGCTGCCGAACTCGGACAACCCGAGGAGTTGCGCGCGCAGGCCCCGGAACGCCGAGATCCTGTCCGCGGCCAGCCGGCCGCGCCTAAACCCTCCCCACGCCCGCAGCTTCGCGGCCAGCAGTTGGAGCCAGCGGTCGCGCGTGTAGGTCCTATTCACGGCGCGCGGGTGCTCTACGTAGAGGGCGTAGTCGGCGACGTGCAGGCTGCCGCGCTCGCGGGCCATCAGCAGGTGATGCGTGGAGAGCTCGTTCATGACGAGAAACGGCCCGCCCTCGGCCGGGATCACCGCGGCCACCGGCCGCTCCCAGGGTGCCACGTCCAGGTGGAAGCCGGTCAGCATGTAGAAGTGGTCGGGATCGGTGACGAGCAGCGCCCTGTAGTCGTGCTCAACCAGGAACTCGCGCACCCTGCGCTGTCGGTCTGCGAACACCTCAGCCGGTACGAACGGCATCGCGTTGCCTCCTTTGGTCTCTCGCGTGATCCTAAGGACCCAGTCTGGGGTCCAGTGTGTCCCGAAGCCAGTCGCCCACCAGGTTCACGCCCAGCGCGGTCAGCACCAGCGCCACGCCCGGGAACGTCGTCATCCACCACGCGTTGTAGATGTACGTCTTTCCTTCGTTGAGCATGTTGCCCCACGACGCCATGGGCGGCTGCACGCCGAACCCCAGGAAGCTGATCGCCGCCTCGGCCACGATGAACTGCGCGACTTGGAGCGAGGAAAGGATGATGACCGGGGTCCAGAGGTTGGGCAGCAGGTGGCGCGTGACGATCCGCGTCTGCTGCGCGCCCAGCGCCCGCGCCGCCTCCACATAGTCAAGGGTCTTGAGCGCCAGCACCTCGCCCCGGACCAGGCGCGCATAAACGACCCACCCGGTGATGATCAGCGTCAGGATGATGTTCTGCAATCCGATGCCCAGGATGGCGTTCACGACGAGCGCCAGGAGGATGAAGGGGAAGGAGAGTTGCACGTCCACCAGCCGCATCAATACCACGTCGGTCAGCCCGCCCAGGTAGCCCGAGATGAGGCCGACGACGAGCCCGATGACCCCCGAGATGCCAACCGTGATCAGGCCGATGGCCAGCGAGACCCGCGCGCCGTACAGGATGCGCGTGAACAGGTCGCGGCCGAGCTGATCGGTGCCCATCCAATGCGCGCGCGACGGCGGTTGCAGCGTCCTGACAAGGTCGCTGTCCGCGGGACCATAGGGCGTGATCACCGGGGCCATCGCCGCGGCTCCCACCACCAGCACGACGATTATCAACCCCAACGCTCCGGAGCGGTTCAGGGGCAGCCGCCTCCGAGCGCGCCTGGGCTCTGGCACTGCCCGGGCCAGGGTCGCGGCGGCGTTACTCATACCGGATCCTCGGGTTGAGCCAGGCATAGGCCATGTCGGCCACCAGGTTCAGTGCCGAGTACAGGACTGCCGTGAGGAAGACGCCCACGAGCACGACCGGGAAATCGCGGTTCAGCAGCGCCTGTACCAGGAACCGTCCCACCCCGGGCCAGGCGAAGATCGTTTCGGTGATGACCGCGCCGCCCAGCAACTGGCCCAACTGGAGCGCGAGCAGCGTGACGATTGGCAGGCTGGCGTTCTTGAGCGCGTGCTTGTAGAGGACGCGCAACGGGGCCAGCCCCTTGGCCCGCGCGGTGCGGATGTAGTCCTGCCCCAGGACGTCCAGCATCATCGAGCGCGTCAGACGCGCGAACCGGGCCGCCACGAACGCCGCGAGGGTGACGGAGGGCATGATGAAGTGAAGCCAGGTTCCCCGTCCGCCGGTCGGCAGCACGCGCAGCCAGACCGAGAAGACGTAGATCAGCATCAGGCCCAACCAGAAGCCGGGGATGGCTTGGCCGAGCACCGTGGCGCCGATCCCCAGGTGGTCGAACCACGAGTTGCGCCGCGCCGCCGAGATAACGCCCACGGGGATTGCTATGGCCAATGCCAGCAGCATCGCCACGCCGGAGAGAGAGAGCGTGGCCGGGAGCCGGTGCAGCACCAAGGCCAGCGCCGGTTCCTGCTGCCGGAGCGAGTTGCCGAAGTCACCGCGGAACGCGCCCCGGAGGAACCTCGCGTACTGCACAAGCCAGGGATCGTTGAACCCCAGGCGCTCGCGGAACTCCTCGATCTCTTTCTGCGTCGTGTCCGTCGGCAGGAAGAGCTTGACCGGATCGCCTGCGAGAAACTGAAGAGCGAAGACCACGGTGAGGGCCAGGAACACCACCACCAAGGCCTCCATAAGACGGCGGGCGATGAACTGAAGCATGTGAAATCCGTTCGCGGGAGAGCCCGTCAGACCGACGGGCTCTCCCTATCTCCCGACCAGCGGGGCCGCCGGAACTACCGGCCTACCGCTGCGCCCACGATGCGTCGTGCAGGAATATCTTCTCCGCGGGGTGGGGCTCCCACTTCACGCGCTTGTTCACCCCGTAGAGGTCGTGCTGCTGCCACAGGAAGATCCAGGGCGCCTCGGTGTAGAGCATCACCTGGATGCGGTGCCAGGCCGCCTGCCGCTTCTTGAGATCCACGATTGGGATGGCCTTGTTGATCTCCAGCGTTAGGTTCGGCGTCCCGAATCCGCTGTACGTCCGCTCGGGGCGGAACAGTTCGGCGATCGTGCCCTGGGCCTCTAGCGCAGGTCCCCATCCCAGGTAGAACATCTCGCCGGTACGCCGGTTGATGATCTTGTCGAGATGGGTGCCCCACTCGTTCACCACGACCCTGACCCTGATACCGATGCGGCCCAGGTAGGAAGCGATCGCCTCGGAGGCCTCCTTGTCCAGCGGGTAGCGCCCGGAAGGCGAGTCCAGTGTGAACTCCAGCTTGGTTGGATCGTAGCCGGCCTCCTTGATGAGCCGGACTGCCCGCTCGGGGTCGAACGGATAGGGTTTGAGGTTGGGGTTCACGTTCTCGTTGATGGACGAGAGCGATCCGGGAATGCGCGTGGCCCTCCCCTTGAACAGGTTGGTGACGATCTCGTCGACGTTCACCGCGTAGTTCAACGCCTGGCGCACGCGGCGGTCCTGCAGCGGGCCGGGCTTGAAGTTTACGAGGGCAAGGTAGTTGATGCGCGACGACGGCACGCCCCTGACATCGGCCAGGCCGCTGCGGTTGACCTGATCCACCGCGACGGGCGGTACGTCCTTGACGATGTCGGCCTCGCCGGCCAGCAGGGACGCCAGGCGGGCGCTGAAGTCGGGGATGAACCGGAACTCCACCCGCTTGATCGCCGGCGGCTTGTTCCAGTACCCGGGGTTGGCCTCCAGCACGAGCCGTTCGTCACGGTCCCATCGCACGAACTTGTAGGGCCCGGCACCGATTGGGTTCCGGGACGCCTCGACGTTGCCCACCGATCGCACGTACCCTGGCGCCATGACCGTGAAGTCCACCAGCCAGTAACGCATGATCGGCGCCGGCTCCTTCGTGCGGATGCGCAGCGTCAGCGGGTCGAGGACCTCCATTGACTCGATGAACGCGAAGCGGGGCCGGTAGTGGGACTCGTTCCTGGGATCGAGCAGCCACTCGAACGTGAACTTCACGGCCTCCGCCCCAAACGGCTCCCCGTTGTGGAACTTCACTCCCGGCCGTAGCTTGATGATCCAGGTGAGGTCGTCCGGAGTTTGGGGAAGCTCCGCGGCCAGTGAGGGCTTGATGCGGGGCGGGAAGCCATCCCAGTAGTAGAGCCGGTCGTAGATGTTCATCTGCTGGACGTTGGTCGTCCAGTCCACGATGCGCATGGCCATCAGGCTGCGGGGCTCCGCGCCCAGCGCAACCACCAGCGGGCGATCCTGGGCCGCGGTGGGCGCCGGTGCATTACCCACCAGGCCGAGGATCAGTGCGATCAATAGAGCCAGGGCGGTTTTGCGCATACCGTATCCCCCTTTCAGTTCCTTTGCTTGCCAGGATTATAGCAGAGGCCCTGGCCCAGCGCGCCTCCCAGGAATCCCGCCCAGGAATCCCGCGCGCGCTGCTCGAACCATGCACCCTGCAGCCGCATACAGAGGAGGGATGCCATGCGACTGTTCATCAGCCGCGAGGAACACCTGCGCCGCACCGCACTCGCCCGCGCCGAGGCCCGGCGGCGAGGGCAGGACGCCCTGGTCCTGTTCAGCCCCGCCCAGATCTTCTACCTGACCGGGTTTGTCTTCATAGCCACGGAGCGGCCGATCGCGCTGATAGTGGCAGGTGACGCCACGGTGCTGTTTATCCCCCGCCTCGAAGGAGAACACGCGGCCGCGCACGCCGTTGTGGATCGGGTGGTAACCTACCCGGAGTACCCGGCCGAGACCCATCCGATGTTGCATCTGGCCGAGCTGCTGGGCAGCCTGGGATTGGATCGGGCGCAATTGGGAGCGGACGGCGATGGTTACCCGGGTATCATGGGCTACCGCGGCCCACGGCTCAGCGAGGTCCTGCCCGGCGCGACGGTGCGCCTCATGCGGGATCTCGTAGAAGAGATGATCATGGTGAAGTCCGAGGAGGAGCTGGCCCTGATCCGCGAGAGCGCGCGCTGGGGAAACCTGGCCCACGCCCTGCTGCAGGAGTACACGCGGCCCGGGGTGATCGAGAGCGAGGTCAGTCACCGCGCCTCGTACGATGCCACGGTTGCGATGGTCCGGGCGCTGGGCCCACAGTACCGGCCGTTGAGCTGGACGTTCCCCGGTGCCCGCGCCGGCTACCGCGGGCAGGTCGGGAAGCAGTCGGCGATCGCCCATGCCATGACCACCAACGCGCGCATCCAGGCCGGGGACGTGCTGGTGACCGGCGCGTCGGCGGCCGTGGGAGGCTACTACAGCGAGCTGGAGCGCACCATGATCGTTGCGCCGGTGACGGACGAGCACCGGAAGTTCTTTTCCCTGATGCTGGGCGCGCAGGATACGGCGTTCGAGGCGATCCGGCCCGGCCGGCCGTGCGCCGAGGTGGACCGGGCGGTGCGCGCGTTCTTCGAGAAGCACGACCTGATGCCGTACTGGCGCCACCACGTCGGCCATGCTATGGGGATCGGCATCCACGAGGCGCCCTTCTTCGATGTCGGCGACGTCACCGAGATGCTGCCCGGCATGGTCTTCACCGTAGAGCCCGGGATCTACGTCCCGGGATTCGCCGGTTTCCGCCACTCCGACACGCTGGTGGTTACGGAGAGCGGGTTCGAGATGCTGACGTACTATCCGCGGGACCTGGAGTCGCTCACAATCGCTGGATGACCCAATCGCCGGATGACCCGAATGCCTGCCGAGGAGGCCTGCGCGTGTATCGCATAGCCGTTGGGGAGATCAGCCACGAGACCAACACCTTCTGCCCGCCCACCACCTTAGGGCAGTTCCAGAATAGCCTGTGGGCCCACGGCGAGGAGATCACGCAGCGCTTCCGCAACACCCATACCTACCTGGGCGGGATGCAAGAAGCGGCAGAACGGCTGGGCGTCGTGCTGATCCCGACTTTCGCGGCCAGCACCCAGCCCTGGGGCATCATCACCCACGAGGCCTACGAGGCGGTGCTCGGCGAGTTGCTGGACGGCATCCGGCAGGCGATGCCGCTGGACGGCGTCTGCCTCGCCCTGCACGGCGCCGCCGTGGCCGATGGGATCTCCGACGTGGAGAGCGCGGTGCTTGCCGCGGTCCGGGAGGTCGTGGGCACCCAGATGCCCATAGCGGTCACCCTGGACCTCCACGGCAACGCCACGCCCAGGATGGCAGAGTTGGCCACGGGCCTGTTCAGCGTGCACGAGTACCCCCACACGGACATGTACGAGCGCGGGCAGGAGGCAGTGGAGTTTCTGGTCCGGGTCCTGCGCGGAGAGATCCGCCCTGCCACGGCCGTCGAGGTGCTGCCGCTGCTGGTCGTTCCCGCGCCAGCGGGCCTGGAGCCCGTGCTATCCATCAACGCGCTGTGCCACCGCTGGGAGACGGAGCCCGGGATGATCGCATGCGCGCTCATGCACGGCTTCCCATATAGCGATATCCCAGAAGCCGGCGTCTCCGTGGTGGCGGTGGCCGAGCACGATCCGGCGCTGGCCCGCCGGGCGGCCCTCTCCGTCGCGCAGGCGGCCTGGGACCGTCGAGAGGAGTTCGTACGGCGCTACCCGCTGCCCGCCGAGGCGGTGGCCGAGGCGGTGGCAGCCGCCGCGGACCGCACGCCGGTCGTGATCAACGAGACCAGCGACAACCCTGGCGGCGGGGCGCCGGGAGATGGCACGCACCTGCTTCGCGCCATGCTGGAGGCCGGCCTCACCGACAGCGCGTTTGGGATGCTCTACGATCCACAGGTCGCCGAGGCCGCGCATCAGGCCGGTGTCGGCGCCATGCTTCAGGTGCGCCTGGGCGGCAAGCACGACCGGATGCACGGCGACCCGCTCGACCTGGAGGTCTACGTGAAGAGCCTGGCCGACGGGAAGTTCATCCTAACCGCGCTGGGGCGCGGCGTGCAGGCGGACCTCGGAAAGACGGCCCGCCTGACCTGCGGCGGCCTGGACGTTATCGTATCCAGCCGGCGCGGCCAGGTGCTCGATCCCGGGCCGTTCCTTCTCCACGGGATTGACGTGCGGAGCTGCCGGATCATAGGCCTGAAGTCCAGCGCGCACTTTCGGGCAGGATACGAGCCGCTGGCAGCGCGCATCATCACCACCGACCCGCCAGGGCTGTGCTCGTCGAACCTGGCGCACTTCACGTTCCAACACGTGCGCCGGCCGATCTATCCGCTTGATCGGGACGCGATCTACCGGTCCAGCCCGACGTCCTGCTGACGAGGGTCGAGGGCGTCGCGCAGCCCGTCGCCCAGCAGGTTGAAGGCAAGCACCGTCAGCGATATCATCACGCCCGGCGCGATGGCGATCTGCGGGTAGATGAGGATGAAGGCCCGGCCGTCTGAAAGCATGCCTCCCCACGAGGCGGTCGGCGGCTGCACGCCCAGCCCCAGGAACGAGAGCGCCGACTCCAGTATGATGATGCCGCCGATGCCCAGGCTGGCCAGCACGATCACCGGCCCCATGACGTTGGGCAGGATGTGCCGGAAGATGATCCTGGCATCGCCGGCGCCCGCGGCGCGCGCCGCCAGGGTGAACTCGCGCTCGCGCAGGCTCAGCACGTCGGCGCGTACCACTCGGGCATACTGCGCCCAGCCGGTGATTCCGATGATCACAACGACCGTCACCAGGCTCGGCCCCAGAACTGCCGATAGCGTTATCAGCAGAACCAGGATCGGGAAGGCCATAAGCGTGTCCACGAGGCGCGACAGCGCCGCATCCACCCTTCCGCCGATGTAGCCGGACGCGGCGCCGATTGTCACACCGACTGCCACCGAGATCCCGGTCGCCAGCAGCCCGACGATGAGGGCCACGCGCGAGCCCCAGATCGTCCGGCTCAGCATGTCGCGGCCGATGTGGTCGAACCCCAGCGGGTGTGACCACGAGGGCGGCGCTCCCCGCATTCCACGGAAGATGTACGTGTGCGAGTGGGGCGAGAGCAGATCCGGGATCACTGCCATGATCACGAGCGCCAGGATAAAGCACAGCCCAAACAGCCCTGGACGGTAGCGCCTGAACCGGCGCCAGGCGCGGGTGAACTCGGACCTCCGGTAGGGCACTGGAACCACGGACTCTCGCTGGCTCATCCGATCACCCGATGCGGATCCGTGGATCAATGTAGCCGTAGAACAGATCGGTGAGCAGATTCCCCAACACCACGAGCACGCTGAGCACCAGTACGATTGCCTGGACGACCTGGTAGTCCACGCGGTTGACCGACTCGATGAACAACTGGCCGAGCCCTGGGAGAGCGAACACGTTCTCGATCACGATCGTGCCGCTCAGGAGGAATGCGATGCGGTAGCCGATCACGGTGACGACCGGGAGCAGGGCATTGCGCACCACGTGCCGGGACACCACCACGCGTTCCACGAGGCCCTTGGCGCGCGCGGTGCGAACGTAGTCCTCGCCCATGCCCTCGATGGTCGAGGCGCGCATGATCCGCGCCAGCAGGGCCGTCTGGTTCGCCACGATTACCGCCACGGGCATGACATAGCCCTGCCACGACGGCAGCCCGAACGGCGGCAGCCAGCCGAGCACCAGCGAGAACAGGACGATCAGCATCAGGCCGATCCAGAAGTTAGGCAGGGCCAGGCCTAGCGTTGAGGACACCATGATGGCGTAGTCAAACCCGGAGTAGCGCCTGACCGCCGCTGCGATCCCCAGCGGGAGGGCGAGCGCTATTGAGATGAAGAACGCCATCAGGTTGAGCTTGGCGGTGACAACGGCGGCTTCGCTTATCATGGTGCGCACCGGGACGCCCGTGCGTATGACCGATTGGCCGAAGTCGCCGCGGGCCATGTTCGCGATCCAGGTGAGGTACTGTTCGTGGACCGGCCGGTCGAACCCCCACTTCTTGCGGATCATGTCGAGTTGTTCCGGGGTGACGCGGGCCTCGCCCACCATTAGGTCCACCGGATCCCCGGGGATCAGGTGCATCATCGAGAACGTCCCGATGCTGACCAGGAATATGACGACGGCGCCCTGCATCAGGCGCGAAGCCAGGTATCTCAGCATTCAGCGCGCCCCGCGGTCCAGAAGTGAAGCCCGGGGGGCCGGCGCCTTCCGCCGCGCCCCCCGGGGGTAAGTTGAGGCCTCAGCACGCTCTGGCCTACTCGATCCACCACTTGTAGGCGTCGCGGATGAGGGTGGATCCGGACTGCGACGAGGTCGGTAGCCCCTTGATCCGCCTGTTGAATATGATGAACCAGTCCCAATACATGATGTGGAGGAACGGCACCTCTTCGGCGACTATCTTCTGGATCTCGCTGTAGATCTTCTTGCGCTTGGCAGGGTCTACCTCGCGCAGCCCAGCGGTCAGCAACTCCTCGACCCGCTGGTTCTTGAACCGCGAGAAGTTCCGTGCCGCGCCCGTGCGCAGGGTGGCCGACGGGTCGGGTTCGCCCCCGCCGCCGTTGTAGGTCCAGTTGAACAGCGAGGCGTCCAGCTCGCCCTTTGGGAGCTGCGAGAGGATCGTGGCGACGGGGCGCTCCACGATGCGCATCTCGATCCCCACGGCCGCCAGGTCCTGCTGAGCAACCTCGGCCTGCGGACGGCGCGCCCGGTCGCCGGTGATCACCGCGCAGGTGAACGAGAGTCGCGCCCCGTCCTTCACGCGGACGCCGCCTGGTCCCATCCGCCAGCCGGCCTCCTCCAGCAACGTCCTGGCGCGGTCGGGGCTGTAGGGATACTGCTTGACGCCCTTCTCGTACCAGTACTGCAGCGCCGTCGGGAAGATGGAGTGCGCGATTACCGCGGTTCCCCTGAAGATGTCGTCAATCAGGCGCTGGCGGTCAATCGCGTGCATCATCGCCTGCCGCACGCGCTTGTCCGAGAGTATCGGGTGATCGTTGTTGAGCGGGAAGTGGTTGACCGCCAGGCTCGATGTGCGGAACACGGTGTAGCCTGGATCGGCCTCGAAGCGCAGGTTATCTTCTGACAGCAGGGGCCAGGCGGACGAGTCGGAGGTCCCGGTCCGCAGCGCGATCGCGCGCACCGACGGGTCGGGCACGACGTCCTGCCTGAAGAAATCGGCGTTGGGCCTACCCCGGAAATGCTGGTCGAACGCCTCGACGACGGTGAACTCCGCTGGCCTCCACTCCTTCAGCCGAAACGGACCAGTTCCGATAGGCGCTGCCTTGTAGGCCTTCTCACCGATGCGGCCGTGGTAGCGGGCCGGCACGATGAAGGTCGTCGCCGCCAGTCGGATGAAGGCGGCGTTGGGCTCCTTCATCTTGACCACGACCGTGTACTTGTTGGGAGTCTCTACCTTGTCCACGCCCTTGAACAGGACGCCGGTGATCGTCGCGTTGTCCGGGTTCATGTGGTACTCGAACGTGTACTTCACGTCGGCGGCGGTGAAGTCGCTGCCGTCGTGGAACTTCACGCCCTGGCGCAAGGTGAAAGTGTATGTCAGACCGTCCTTCGACGCCAGGTAGTTCGAGGCCAGAACGCGCTCGACGACGAAGTTATCGTTGACCTCAACCAGCGCGTTGTGGATCTGTGTGATCATGTTCCACTGCATCGTGGGGCCGATGTCGTCGGGGCTCAGACTGGCCACCTCCTGGTGGCTCAGGATGCGGATCGTGCCGCCTCGCTTCGCGCTCGGCCCCGCGGTCACGATGGTGGGGTTCTTGATGATCATCGCCTGGGCGGCGGCCGCGGTTATGCCCATCGCGGCTGCCCGCTTTAGGAACTCCCGCCGCGTCGAGGGACTCAGCTCGCGCAGCACCTGATCAAGATCGCGTTCGCGGCTCATACCCGACCCTCCCCTGCTGACTCGTGCTGATGCGTTCGAACATTAGTTGTTCGGCGCCGGGCGCCGCTCTCCTGCGGACCCTGCGCCCCGCGCTCCGCCAGCGCCAGCGGGAGGAGGCGCCCTGTGCCGGCGAGAACCTCAACGTTGACCCCGAGGCACCGCGGGCGTTGAGGGTCGCCGAGGGGACAGAGGAGGTTGAAGCATGAGAGGCATGCGAGTGGTTCTTGCTCTGACACTCGCCGGGTTGCTCGGGACCGTCGCAAGCGGCTGGGCCCAGCCCCCGGCCCCGCAGCGCGGCGGGACGCTGACCGTGGCCATCAGCGCGGATCCGCCGGCGCTGGACATCCACTCCACCACGGCCTACCTGACCGAGATCGTCGCCTGGCACGTGTTCGAGCCCCTGTTCACCTACGACAAGAACTTCCAGATCATCCCAATGCTCGCGGAGGGCTACAAGGTCGGTGACGGCGGAAAGGAGTACACGATCACGCTGCGGTCGGGCGTGCGCTTCCACAACGGGCGGGTAATGACTTCCCGCGACGTCGTGGCGTCGTTGCAGCGATGGGTGAAGATGGCCGTGGTCGCGGTGCCGTTCTTCCGCGACGACATCGAGGCGATCGAGGCCAGGGGCGCCAGCACCGTTGTGATACGGCTCAAGCAGCCCTCCGGCATCCTCATCGCTGCGCTGGCGCAGCCGATCCAGCTCGCGGGGATCTACCAGCAGGCGGTTGCCGACGCCGCCGGCACGAAGCGGATCACCGAGCTCTCGGAGCTGATTGGAACCGGGCCGTTCAAGTTCACGCGATGGGTGCCCGGCCAGGCGATCGAGCTCGAGCGGTTCGACGGGTACTCGGCGCGCGCTGGGAGTCCTGACGGCTACGGCGGCCAGAAGGTGGCCTACGCCGACAAGCTGCGGTTCGTAATCGTTCCCGACGTGCAGACCCGCATCAACGGCGTGGTGACCGGTCAGTACGACTACGCCGAGAGCATCACCCCGGACGCCTACGGCGACCTGCGCAACAATCCCAAGGTCCGCACCCTTATCCTCAAGCCCTACGGCCAGCCCATGGCGGTCTTCAACAAGCGCAGGGGGCTGTTCACCGACCGACGGATGCGCCAGGCCTTCCTGGCGGCCCTGGACATGAGCAAGATCATGGCAGGCACTTTCGGCAACCCGCTGATGTTCCGGGTGGACGGCAGCCTGATGTTCAAGGAGTCTCCCTGGTACTCCCGCGAGGGCCTGGGCCCCTACAACCGCCGCGACCTGGCCACGGCGCGCCGCCTGCTGGCCGAGGCCGGATACCGCGGCCAGCCCGTGCGGTGGATCACCAGCGCCGCTTTCGACTGGGCGTACAAGCCG
>JBKJJG010000146.1:0-1675 GCA_046598155.1 bacterium
GCGTTCGTTACTCCGATTTCCGCGCCGAGGGTGTCCCAGGCAGCGTATGTTGCGGCCAGATCAGAGAATCGAGTGGCGCGCTCGTCGTCGCGCTCGTCGCGCTCTACCTCTTCATGCGGGTTGGGAACTTCCTGGTCGGTGAGCTCTACGGTGATGTACCGTCGCTGCCGTGGGCGGTCGCCATCCCGGGTGTCGCGAGCGCCAGACATCCTGTGCCGCTCTATGACGCGCTGGCTCAGGTGGTGCTCATCGGGCTGTTCATTCGGCGTGCGATGGGCCTGTTTCGATAAGAAAGGCCGAAAGGGGCGCGCATGTGCCGATCAGTCCTGTGTACGCACGCTCACCCGGACTTCTGTGCCCTGTACAGGACAAGTGTGCCGAACACCGTCGCAAACAGGGCCGGCTCCTCGACCTGGTCGAAGCCGGCTTCGCGGAACACCGCGGGCAGCAGCCCGGCCACGTTGTCCGAGGCCTCCTCCAGCATTCTCACGATGATGGACACCGCCTGCATGAACGCGTTGTGGGACCTGCCGAAGTCGGCGACGAGGAACTCCCCCCCGGGGCGAAGGACACGGAACGCCTCTCCTGCCGTGCGCCGCTTGTTCTCCCGGTTCAGGTGGTGGAACAGGAGGCTCGAGACGACGCGGTCGAAGGAGCGGTCGGCATACGGGAGGTCGAACGACATGCCGCGCTCCAGCGCGACCTCAAGGCCGGAGGCCGCGGCCTTCCGCTTCGCGATCTCAAGGGCCTTCAGGTCACCGTCCAGCCCGACCACGTCCGCCTGGGGGTAGGCCTGCTTGATCATCAAGGTCAGCGTCGCGGTGCCGCAGCCGAGGTCCAGGACGCGGTGGCCGCGCTCGATCCGGGCCTCCGCCACCAGACGCCGCTTGAACGCGGCCTCTCGCATGGTCCACCGGACGAACGGGTCGTACAAGGGCGTCAGCCAATCGTACTTCAGCAGCGGGATGTAGTTGTCACGATCCCGGCCCATCGCCGTCCCCCTCGGCAGCCCCGGCCGCGGCCTGGACCAAGTTAGTCCGGGACGCGCTCCGGCCCCTTGTTGCGGTACGCGGTGATGAACGCCACGATCCGCTGCTCGTCGTAGGTGTCCAACTTCAACAGCCGCTCCCAGGCCGCGATGGCGATCGGGCTGTCGTTCCGGGGCCGCGGCGTCAAGATGACCTTCGATCTGTAACGCGCCACCAGCGCATCGAGCTTTCCTACCAGCGCGGTGTCGCCCGGGTCCTTGTACGAGATCCAGATGCCGCCGTGCTCGAGGTTGTGCAGCACGATCTCGTCCGGGATCTCGGTCTGGTGTGCGCCCCACCGGGCTTCCTGCGGCGTGTGCCACCCCGAGGTCGGGGGGTTCGAGTTGTACGGCGGGTGCGACTGCCCGAGCTGCACGTGGGCCCGACCCTGGCCCGGGATCTCCTCGCCCAGCTCGGGTCGAGCAGGACGGACCGAGGCCCATACGATCAGGACCGCGGCCGCGGCTACGACGACGGCAACCCCTCCATAGATCGCCAGGGACCGCCGGCGCTGTTGCGCCCGGCGCCGCAACTGCTCCTGGCGCCGTGACTCGAGCGTCGACTCGCGTCGCTGCCGTTTCGCGTCCCGGGATGCACTACCTGGCGTTGTCATACGTGTAACCTCATGCTCTTCTACGGTTACGCGG
>JBKJJG010000264.1:0-7841 GCA_046598155.1 bacterium
AAACCGGCGGCCACCGCTTCCTGCCCCGAGTAGACGTGCAGGTAGCCCCCGATCTTGCCGCGCCGGAACGCCCGCTCGGTCTCTTCCTCGAAGCGGCGCACGAGCACCATGCGGCGATACCATGCGAGCGCAGACTGCAGGTCGGCCATACCAACACCAATTAGGGATTTGCCCCCTGATCCCTTCCACCGGTATAATGGCGCCACACCCCGGAGATCACAGTGGTTAACGCGACCGAGCTCCCGTACATTTCCGCCCTCCCGAAAGTCGAGCTTCATGTTCACCTTGAGACGTCGCTCCGCCTGCGCCGGCTGCTCCAGCGGCGCGATCCTGACCTCCCGCTGATCGGGCAGCCCCACAACGTGGCCGATCCCTCGCTGTACACCGGCTACGACCGGCTCCGGCGCCTCCGGTACGCCGAGAGGGCAAACCGCCTGGCCGATGCCGCATACACGCGCGCCAACATCGCCGCGATCACCGCTGAGTTGATCGCCGAGGCGTCCGATCAATCCGTGCGGCACATTGAGGTGCGCGCAGGAGGCCAGCGCGCGTTTTCCATCCTCGGAGTCCGCGGCATGCTCGAGGCAATGGCCGAGGGCGCTGGTGAAGCCCGGCGCCTTGGACTGTCCTACAGGACGGTCGTCACGGTGATCCGCGAGCGCGGGCCCGAGGAGGCCGGCCGAATCATCGCCGAGGCCGTGGCGGCTTCCGGTTGCCTCATCGTGGGCGTGGATCTGGCCGGCGACGAGGAGAACTACCCGGCGGGGCTGTTCTCGGTGCCCATCGCGCGGGCCCGCGACGCCGGCCTGGGCATCACGGTGCATGCCGGCGAGTTCGCCGGTCCAGCCGGGATCTGGGCGGCGGTCTATCAGCTTGGGGCGACGAGGATCGGTCACGGCATAAGGGCCGTCGAGGATCGTGCGCTGCTGGACCGGCTCCGCGAACGGGGCGTGGCGCTTGAGATCTGCCCGACGAGCAACGTCCGGCTTGGCCTGGTGTCCACAATGGCGGCGCATCCCGTTGGGAAGTTCTTGAAGCAGGGGGTCCCGGTTACGATCAACAGCGACGACCCCGTGCTGCTGGGGACGACGCTGACCGGGGAACTCGCCGGCATCGCACGGGCGCACCACCTGGGTCCGGAGATCCTCGCCAACCTCCAGGTGACGGCCGCGCGGGCGGCCTTTCTGCCGGCCGCAGGGCGGAAGTCACTGGAGCGGGCCGTCCGATTGAAAACTTGACTAAATCAGTCTAGAATGTGTGGGTGGCGCGCCCCGGAGGGCCGCCGCCTTGCGCCGGAAGGAGATAGGTATGGCAGATCTGGACATCCGCGACCTTCACGTGCAGGTCGAGGAGAAGGTCATTCTCAAAGGGGTCAATCTGCAACTCAGCGCCGGGGAGATCCACGCCATAATGGGTCCCAACGGTTCGGGCAAGAGCACCCTGGCCAACGTCCTGATGGGCAACCCCTTCTACCAGGTCACGAGCGGCGAGGTCCTCTACAAGGGCGAAGATCTCTTGGCGATGGCGCCGGACGAGCGCGCCAGGAAGGGGTTGTTCATCGCGTTCCAGTACCCGGTGACCATCCCAGGCGTGACAATGGCCAGCTTCCTGCGCACCGCGGTCTCGGCGCGGCGGGGATACACGCAGGAGCTGATGCCGGTCGTCGAGTTCCAGAAACTGCTCCGTTCCAAGATTGAGGCGCTGAAGATTGATCCGGAGGTCCCTGGCCGGTACGTGAACGATGGGTTCTCCGGCGGCGAAAAGAAGCGGGCCGAGATCCTCCAGATGGCGATGCTCGAGCCGCAGATCGCGTTCATGGACGAGACCGACTCCGGTCTGGACATTGACTCGGTCAAGGTGGTCGCCGACGGCATCCTCAGGATGTACGACGAGGCCCAGGGCGGCATGGGAGTGTTGGTGATTACGCACTACTCGCGCATTCTGCAGTTCCTGCGTCCCCACCACGTGCACATTATGTACGACGGGCGCATCGTCGTCTCGGGCGGGCCGGAGCTCGCCGAAGAACTGGAGCAACACGGTTACGAGGGCATCCGGCAGCAGTTTGAGGTGGTGGCGGCAGAGGTCCAGCAGGAGGGTGCGGTCAGGCGCGCCGGCAAGGTCTTCTGGGTCGTTCACTAGGTTCCTGAGGTTCCGGGGAGAGCCGAATGGCGGCGACCAATCCGCTGGGCATAGACCTCGACCACTACAAGTGGGGGTTTCGCGACCCCGAGAAGTACGTTTTCAAGGCCCGGAAGGGTCTTGATCGGGAGATCGTAGAGATGATCTCCTCGATGAAGGACGAGCCCGAGTGGATGCGCGCCTACCGCCTGCATTCATTCGAGCACTTCCTCCAGCGTCCACTGCCCACATGGGGCGCAGATCTCACGCACATTGACTTCAACGACATCTACTACTACCTGAAGCCCACCGACGGCAAGGGCCGTACCTGGGAGGACGTACCCGAAGGGATCAAGCGGACGTTTGACCGCCTGGGTATCCCCGAGGCCGAGAAGAAGTACCTGGCCGGGGTAGGGGCGCAGTACGAAAGTGAGTCCGTGTACCACAACCTGAAGGAGGAGTGGGAGAAGCTCGGGGTCATCTTCCTAGACACCGACTCCGCGCTCCGGGAGCACCCCGACATCGTGCGGGAGTACTTCGGCACCGTCGTGCCCCCAGAGGACAACAAGCTGGCCGCGCTCAACAGCGCGGTGTGGTCCGGCGGCTCCTTCATCTACGTACCCGCGGGCGTGCAGGTGGACATCCCGCTGCAGGCCTACTTCCGTATCAACGCGGAGAAGGCGGGCCAGTTCGAGCGGACGATGATCATCTGCGAGCCGGGCTCCTACGTCCACTACGTTGAGGGGTGCACCGCCCCGATCTATACCACGGACTTGCTCCACAGCGCGGTGGTAGAGATCATCGTGAAGGAAGGCGCGCGCTGCCGCTACACCACCATCCAGAACTGGTCCACGAACACCTACAACCTGGTGACCAAGCGCGCGGTGGCCTACCGGGACGCAACGATGGAGTGGATTGACGGGAATATCGGCTCCAAGGTCACGATGAAGTACCCGAGCGTGTACATGGTTGAGCCCGGAGCCAAGGCCGAGATCCTCTCGGTGGTCTTCGCAGGGAAGGGGCAGTACCAGGATCCCGGCGCGAAGGTGGTCCACGCCGCGCCGCACACCCAGTCGTCGGTGGTCAGCAAGTCCATCGCAAAGGAGGGGGGGCGGGCCGGATACCGTGGGCTCGTGAAGGTCTACCCCGGCGCGGTGGGCAGCAAGTGCGCGGTGCGCTGCGACGCGCTGATCCTCGACGATCGGAGCCGCTCCGACACCTACCCGTACATGGAGATTGATGAGATGGACGCCTCGATCACCCACGAGGCCACCGTTTCCAAGGTGAGCGATGAGCAGATCTTCTACCTGATGAGCCGCGGGATCAAGGCCGACCAGGCCATGAACATGATCGTGCGCGGTTTCATCGAGCCGATCGTCAAGGAGCTGCCGCTGGAGTACGCGGTGGAGCTGAACCGGCTGATCGCGATGGAGATGGAGGGCTCCGTTGGCTAGCGGCTCCGCGGAGGCGGGCCGCCTGACCCGCAAGACCGTCGAAGCGCTGAGCGCCAGGATGCGCGAGCCCGATTGGGCGCGCGCCCGGCGGATCGCCGCGTGGGATGCTTTCGAGCAGCTTCCCATGCCGTCCGTGACGCACCCCGAGAAGTGGCGCCGGACCAACATCGGCAACTTTGACCCCGGCGCGTTCTGCCTCCCAAACAGCACCGGGGGCATGGCCCAGCCGCGGTTCATCGGAACGATCGCCAGGGAGGCGGGTGAGCGCTCCGGTTTGATCACCCATCTGGACGGCGGCGTGGCGGTCGGGGAGCTCATGGCTGCCGCGGTCCAGCAGGGCGTGCTCTTCTCGGACCTGGCCACGGCGGTCAGGGAGCACCCGGACCTGGTACGCGATCACCTGATGACCACCGTGGCCCTGCCCGACGAGCACCGGTTCCGGGCGCTGCACGCAGCGCTTTGGGCGGGCGGCACATTCGTCTACGTGCCCAGGGGGGCAGAGGTCATCCTGCCGCTGGTGAGCCAGATCTGGTTGGGCGCCCATGGGTGCGCCCTCTTTCCGCACACACTCCTGATCGCGGAAGAAGGGAGCAGCGTGACCCTGATCGAGCTGTTCGCTTCCAGGCTGGACGGCCCGCGTACGCTGTCCTCGGGCGCGGTCGAGCTGATCGTGCGCGCCGGAGCACACGTCCAGTACGCGGCCGTTCAAGAGTGGGGCCCGCCGATGTGGGAGGTGGGGAGCCTGATCCGTGCGCACCTCGACCGGGACGCCTCGCTGCGCAGCCTGGTTGTCGCGCTGGGGGGTGGACTCGTCAGGGTTGACGTCGAATCGCAACTCCTGGGGACTGGGGCCTCCTCGGAGATGCTCGGGGTCTACTTCGGGACCGGGGATCAGCACGTGGAGTTCCACACGCTGCAGGAACACCGGGCGCCCAGCACCTCCAGCGACCTCCTGTACAGGGGCGCGGTGAAGGACACGGCCAGGGCCGTGTTTGCGGGCCTGATCAGGGTGGATGCGGGAGCGCAGAAGACCAACGCGTTCCAGGTGAACCGCAACCTGATCCTCTCCAGCGGCGCCCGGTCCGACAGCATCCCCATGCTGGAGATCATGGCCAACGACCTCAGGTGCACCCACGGGTCGGCCACCAGCCACCTGGACGACGAACAGATCTTCTACCTGATGAGCCGGGGGATCTCGCGCAAGCGGGCCGCGTTCATGATCGTCGAGGGCTTCTTCGCCGACGTCTTCGATCGCATTCCCCGAGAACGGGTGCGTTCCTACCTGCGGGCCAGGATCGCGGAGAAGATGATCTGAGATGGGCGAGTTCATTCGGGTTGCGACGCTTCAAGAAGTCCCGCCGGGTACCGCCAAGCAGGTGGAGGCCGGGGGCCACAAGATCGCCGTGGTAAACGTCCGCGGCACGGTCTACGCGGTGGACGACACCTGCACCCACGAGGACCAGTCCCTGGCGGCCGGTCCGGTGGTGGGCGAGATCCTGGTCTGTCCCAAACACGGGTCGCGGTTTCACCTGCCCTCGGGCCGCGTGCTCTCGCTACCGGCGGTGCGGCCCGTGGCCACGTACCCCGTCAAGGTGGAGGGTGACGCGATTCTGGTTTCGCCCGAGGGCAGGCCCGGGCAGGGAATGCCGCACAAGCGTTAGACAGGAGGTGTGCCCTTGGCTCTAAGCGCAGGCATCCGTGACGACTTCCCGCTCTTGAGCCGGACGGTGGGCGGGAAACCCCTGGTCTATCTCGACAGCGCGGCGACCTCGCAGAAACCGCGCCAGGTGTTGGAGGCCCTCTCCGAGTACTACCGCTGCTGCAACGCCAATGTCCACCGGGGTATCTACTGGCTGGCCGAGGAGGCCACCGCCAGGTACGAGGAGGCTCGTGCCAAGCTCGCCTCCTTTTTTGGCGCTGCGCGGCCTGAGGAGATCGTATTTACCCGGGGCACCACCGAGGCGCTCAACCTGGTGGCCGCGACCTGGGGCCGCGCCAACGTTGGTCAGGGTGACGAGATCCTCCTGACCGAGATGGAACACCACAGCAACATCGTGCCCTGGCAGATGCTGGCGGCCGAGCGCAGGGCCATCTTGAAGTACATTCCCGTTACCGACGAAGGCCGGCTCGATCTCGACGCCCTAGATCGGCTGCTTGCCGGCCGGCCGAAGCTCGTGTGCCTGGTCCATCAGTCCAACGTCTTGGGCACGATCAACCCGGTCAGGCAGATCGCAGATCGAGCGCACCAGGCCGGCGCGCTAGTCGTCGTTGACGCGGCCCAGAGCGCGCCGCACCAGTCGGTGGACGTGGCGGCGCTGGGCGCCGACTTCCTGGCGTTCTCCGGGCACAAGATGTTAGGACCCACCGGCATTGGAGGGCTGTGGGCCCGCTATGCGCTGCTTGACGCGATGCCACCCTACCACGGCGGGGGCGAGATGATAGCTAGCGTGGGTCTCGACCGGTCCACCTACAAGGATCCGCCTCACAAGTTCGAGGCCGGAACGCCCAACATCGCGGATGCGATCGCCCTGGGCGTGGCGGTGGACTACATGCGGCAGGTCGGCCTTGACGCGATCAACGAGCACGTGCACGATCTCACGGCCTACGCGCTCCTGCGGCTGAAGGAGGTCCCGGGTCTGGTGATCTATGGGCCCCAGACGGCCACGGACCGGGGCGGCGCCGTCGCCTTCACGCTGGACTGCGTCCATCCCCATGACGTTGCTCAGGTCCTCGACGGCGAAGGCATCGCCGTGCGCGCCGGCCACCACTGCGCCGAGCCGCTGCACCGGCGGTTTGGGATACCGGCCTCCGCCCGCGCCAGCTTCCACCTGTACAACACAAGGGCGGAGGTGGACGCGCTGGTCGAGGGGCTGCTCAAGGTCCGCCGCCTCTTTGCTCGGACCTCCTCCACGGCAAGGGAGGGCGCGCATGGCGCTGGATGATCTCTACCGCGAGGTGATCCTCGACCACCACGCGTACCCCCGCAACCGGGGCAGGCTGGAGCCGAACGACGTCGCCGTCGAAGGCGCCAACCCGCTGTGCGGGGACGAGCTGATGCTCTACCTGAACCTTCGGGACGGCCGGGTCGAGGAGGTACGCTTCGAGGGACACGGGTGCGCGATCAGCCAGGCCTCGGCCTCGATGATGACCGAGGCGATCAAGGGCAGGACGCTGGACGAGGTCCGGGCGCTGGTGGCGGCGTTCAAGGGCATGATGCGCGGTGAGGAGCCCGGCGAGGAAGTGGGTGATCTCGTCGCGCTGCAAGGAGTCCGCAAGTTTCCCGTGCGGGTCAAGTGCGCGACCCTGCCTTGGGTCTCGCTGGAGCAGGGCCTGGACGAGTACGCGGCGCGCTAGGGTGCCCGCTTCCGGCTGACCGCCCGCCGGGCGGCGGCGGCGACCTCGCCCGCGGTAAGGCCGTAGGCCTCCACCAGTTGCCTGGGCGGTCCTGACTCGCCGAACCTGTCCTGGACTCCCACGCGCTCGACGGCCACCGGGTGGTGGGCAGTGACCAGCTCGCAGACGGCCCCTCCCAGCCCTCCGTAGATCGTGTGTTCCTCGGCCGTGACGATGGCGCCGGTCTCGCGTGCCGCCGCCAGGATCGCCGCCTCGTCGAGCGGCTTGAGGGTGGAGACGTTGAGCACGCGCGCGGAGATGCCCTCTGCTTCCAGCAGCCGGGCGGCTTCCAGCGCCTCGGCGACCATGATCCCGCAGGCCGCCAGCGTGACGTCGCCGCCGTCGCGTAGCACCGGGGCCTTCCCGATCGAGAACCGGTAGGAGTCGTCAAAGAGGACGGGCACGGCGCCGCGCCCCAGCCGCACGTACACCGGACCGACGTGTTCCGCCACCGCGCGGATCACCTGCGCCGTCTCCACGGCGTCCGCGGGGACGATCACCGTCATATTCGCCAGGGCCCGCATCATCGCCAGCTCTTCCACCGCCTGCGCGCTCGCCCCGTCCTCGCCCACGGTCAGGCCGCCGTGGGTGCTGACCAGCTTGACGTTGAGGCCGGTCTGCGCGACCAGCACCCTGATCTGGTCGTAGCAACGCCCTGGCGAGAAGGCGGCAAACGAGCTCACGAACGGGATCTTGCCACAGGTGGCCAGGCCTGCCGCCACGCCGACCATGTTCTGTTCGGCTATCCCGCACTCGAAGAAACGGTCGGGATAGGCCGCCGCGAACTCCTCCAGTCGGTTGGAGTCGCGCAAATCGCCGGTGAGCGCCACGATGCGCGGATTGTCCCTCGCCACCTCGACGATTGCCTCACCGTAG
>JBKJJG010000298.1:0-2514 GCA_046598155.1 bacterium
CTCCATTTCTCCTATAGGATTCGAGATTCCGTTCAGGTGATAGCCCCGCCCGGGGCGATCGTAAGAGTCGACACGAGCGGTTTCGGCTCGATGACGGCCACCGTGGCCCCTGTGCCCGCTATGCTTTACGTGGACTGGAGGCCTGACGGGCTCGGCACAATAGCCCCAAGGGCTGCCAGCCGCCCGGCGCCCGGCGACATCGTGGAATTCAGAAGGTTCGAGCCCTCAGGTGTCCAACCCGGCCACGATTCGAGGTTCTTCTTCATCAAGACCCCCGCCCGGAGTTTCGGGCCAGGTGGAACCACGACACTATATGCTGTGGTGCCTGGCGGTCCCAGTGGGCGCGTCGTCCTTGCCACGGTAAGGCCGGTCCCGTAGCACTGCAGGCCGGCTGGTCAAGACACCGAGTGACTGCCTGAAGGCGCGCTCGAGGGGCGCGCGCGGGGTGCCGTGCGCCCCGAACGGCCCGATTGCGGCCATGGCCATCTGGTCGGGCGTGAAGATCTCGGCGACCATCCGCTGCACCGCGGCCGCGTCCACGGCGTCAATGCGCCCGAGGATCTCATCCAGGTCTATCTGCCGGCTGTGGTAGAGCTCGGAGCCCGCCAGCTTGCTCATCCGGCTGCTGGTGCTCTCGAGCGGGAGCATGATGCTGCCCTTGAGCGACTCCTTGGCCCGCTGCAGCTCCGCCTCGTCAAGAGGACCGGACAACCCTGCGATCTCTTCCAAGATGAGGCCCACGACCTCTGGACCGTTCTCGGGGCTCATGGCCGCGTAGATGACCGATAGCCCGCCCTCGCGATACGAGGCCGGATACGAGGCGATGCTGTACACCAGCCCGCGCTTCTCCCGGATCTCCTGGAAGAGGCGGCTGCTCATCCCTCCTCCAAGCAGGGTGTCGAGCACGGCCAGTACGTACCTGTCCTCGTCGGCCGCCGAACAGCCCCGCGTGGCCACGCAGAGGTGCACCTGCTCGATCTCTTTCGAGCGAATGGCCACCGCCGGCGTAAGCGCGGGCGCGCGGGTCTCCTGCGCGACCGCGCGGCCGTCCCAAGCGCCCAGGTGACGCGCGATGAGATCCGTGGCCGCCCGGTGCTCGACGTCCCCGGCAATGGCCACGAGGATGTTGTCGGGCCGGTAACGCTCTTCGACATACCGAACGAAGTCGGCGCGCTTCAGCCGGGAAACGGTCTTGCGCGTCCCGATAACCGGCCTGCCGAGTGGATGCCCGTCCCAGATCGTCTGAGCGATCAGGTCCTGCACCATCGCGTCCGGCGAGTCCTCGTACATCTTGATCTCTTCGGTGATAACCTGTCGCTCGCGCTCGATGGCGACGAGGTCGAACGAGGAGTTGAGCACCATGTCCGCCGCCAACTCCACGATCGGAGGCAGGTGATCCGCCAGCACCTTCACGTGGATGCAGGTGTGTTCCTTGTCCGTGAAAGCGTTCATCTGGCCACCCAGAGCGTCCACCGCCTGCGCGATTGCCAGAGCCGATCGGCCATGCGTGCCCTTGAAGAAGAGGTGCTCGAGGAAGTGCGAGACGCCGTGGACCTCCAGGGCCTCATACCGCGACCCGGCCCCGACCCACAGGCCAATCGCGGCGGTGCGAACCTGCGGCATGGTCTCTGTAACAACCCGAATGCCGTTAGGGAGCACCGACCTGTGCGTTGGATCCATTGAAGCCTGCCGCGGAGCGGTTACGGCTGCGGCCTGCGGGGCGGCCTACCGCCACCGCCCTCGCGCCGTCGCGGCGGGCGCCCGCCACGGGCGTCTCCGGGACGCGGACGGGGTGAGCGCGGCCTGTGCTCCGCGTCGGCCGGCTGAGGCTCGTCGGCGTCTTCCTCCCATCCTTCCGGAGGCGGCTGCGTGCCGCGGTGCGTGAGGTTGACGCGACCCAGGCTATCGATCTCCCTCACCTTTACCTGCAGCTCGTCGCCCACCTTGACCACGTCCTCGACCTTGTTGACGCGGGTGTAGGAAAGCTCGGAGACGTGCACCAGGCCTTCCTTGCCGGGCAGTATCTCCACGAACGCGCCAAAGTTCAGCACCCGCGTCACGCGGCCCTGGTAGGTCTCCCCTACCTGCACCTCGCGGACGATGCCCTCGATCATGGCAATGGCGCGCCGGGCGGCATCCTCGTTTACCGAGGCGACCATCACGCGCCCGTCTTGCTCGATGTCTATTTTGGTTCCGGTTTCCGCGGTGATCTTGTTGATCACCTTGCCGCCGGGGCCTATGATCTCCCTGATCTTCTCGGGGTTGATCTGCAGCGTCAGGATGCGAGGAGCATAGGCCGACAGCGTGGCACGGGGAGCGGGCAGAGCGTTGGACATGGCCTCCAGGATCGTAAGCCTGGCTTCCCTGGCCTGCTCCAACGCCTCGGTCAGCATCCCCATCGAGATCCCCGAGGTCTTGACGTCCATCTGGAGCGCGGTCACGCCCTCGCGCGTGCCGGCGACCTTGAAGTCCATGTCGCCCATGGCATCCTCGATGCCCTGGATGTCGGTCAGG
>JBKJJG010000087.1:0-5624 GCA_046598155.1 bacterium
CGCGCAGCAGATCCTCGATGTGCATGGTAGCCCCCTATTCGACGAACACGACGCGGAGCAGTTCCTCCAGCGAGGTCGTTCCGGCCAGCACCTTGGCCACGCCGTCCCCGTGCAGCGTGCGCATCCCCTCGCGGATCGCCTGGGCCTTGATCTCCGTGGACGAGGCGCGCTGGACGACCATGCTGCGGATCTCGTCGTCCATCATCATGATCTCGAAGAGCCCGATGCGCCCCTTGTAGCCGATGTGGTTGCACCGGTCGCAGCCCTTGGGTCGGTAGATGACCGGCGGCGGGTCGTCTGGGCCTGCCAGGCCGTAGCGCACCGATACCTCCACCTGGGGGGTGTACGCCTCGCGGCAGTTCTGGCAGAGCAGCCGCACCAGGCGCTGCGCAACCACGCCGATCACCGAAGAGGACACCAGAAACGGCTCCACGCCCATGTCCGCCAGCCGTGCCACGGCGCCGGGCGCGTCGTTGGTGTGAAGCGTCGAGAGCACCAGGTGGCCGGTCAGCGCGGCGTGGATCGCGATGCGCGCGGTCTCCTCGTCGCGGATCTCCCCCACCATTATAATGTCGGGGTCCTGCCGTAGGAAAGAGCGCAGGCCGGTGGCAAAGGTCAGGCCCGCCTTGGGGTTGATCTGGACCTGGCTGATGCCGGCGAGCTGGTACTCTACCGGGTCCTCGATGGTGATGATGTTGACGTCGGTCTTGTTTAGCCGGTTGAGGATGGCGTACAGACTGGTGGTCTTGCCGCTGCCGGTCGGGCCGGTGATCAGGATGATCCCGTAGGGCTTGGTGACCAGCGACTCGAACCGCGGCAGATCCGGACCCAGCAGGCCGAGCTTGTCCACCCCGACCAGCGCCGCCCGCTTGTCCAGGATCCGCATGACCACCTTCTCGCCGAACACGGTGGGAATGCTGGAGACGCGCAGGTCAATCTCCCGGTTGTCCACGCGCAGCTCGATCCGGCCGTCCTGCGGCGCGCGCCGCTCGGCGATGTTCATGTTGGCCATGATCTTGATGCGGCTGGTGGTCGCGGCCTGCACGTGCTTGGGTGCGGTCATGACGCTGTAGAGCGTGCCGTCAATGCGGTAGCGGATGCGGAGCTGCTTCTCCTGCGGCTCCACGTGGACGTCGCTGGCGCCCTGGCGGACCGCCTGGACCAGCATCAGGTTCACCAGGCGCACCACCGGGGCGTCCTCGACGATCTCACGCAGCTTGTCGAGGCCCGGCTCCTCCTCGCCCATGTCCGAGGGGCGGATCTCCTGAATGACCTGGTCCAGGGTGCCCTCCAGGGCCGGGTACTGGTTGACGGCGTGCTGGAACCCCTCGGGTGTGATCGCGGCCGGCACCAGGTCGTGCTCCACCACGCGCCGGATGTCGTCGAGGGCCACCACGTCCAGCGGGTCTACCATCCCCACCACGAGCGCGTTGCCCTCGATGCGCAGCGGGATGACCTGGTAGCGCCGAATCAGCGTCTCGGGGAGGGCCGTGAGCACCTCCTCGGGAATCCCAATCGCGTGAGTGTTGACGTACTCGATCCCAATCTGGCTGGCCACGGCCTTGGAGATGGCCTCCTGGGTCGTCAGCCCTCGGCTCACGAGCACCTTGCCGAGCCGCTCGCCACTGGTGTGCTGGGCCGCCAGCGCCTGCTCGAGCTGGGCGCTCGTGATCAGCCCGGCCTCCACCAGGATCTCGCCGAGCCGGACCCGGCGCCGCGAAACCGGGCTCCTAGAGGGCCTCATTGCGCTCCATCAGCATCACAATGTGCGACTTGTGCAACATCAGCACCCTGGCATCGTAGAGCAGCCGGTCGTCGAGGGAGTAGACCCGCGCCGAGGTGATCGCCAGGAAGTCCTTAGCCTGGTTCAGCCGGTCGGAGAGCCGGGCGGTGGCCGGCAGGTGCAGCTCGCCCTCGATCCTGTGCGCCGGCGTAAAGATCACTACCTGTTCGCGGTCCAGTTCCACCTTCATCGGGCAGCTCCCCTTCCCTCGGCGGCCAGCTCGGCTGACCGGGGACGCTCCACCAATCGCTGGATGCCCTTGAGACTCAATCCCCGCTCCACCATCGCCTTCACCCACCGGATGCGATCCACGTCCTCTTCGCTGTAGAGCCGGTGACCTCCCCCCGTGCGTGCTGGCACAAACAGATTATACTGGTCTTCCCACGCGCGGATGCGCCTGGGGTTGACGCCGGTCAGGTGCGCCACCGTCCGTATTGGGTAGATGGGCGCGCGCTTGTCCACGATCATCGGCCTCTCCCTCCGTTTCCACCGACCCCTCCCACGCGTGGCCCGGCGAGCGCGTCGCGCTGCGGGCGGAACCCGTGGTCGCGCAGGAAGGAGTAGATCTCCTGGAGCTTCGAGAAGCCTTGGTAATCGGGGCGGTACTCTTGCTCCAGCTTGTAGTCCAGTTCCACCAGCTTGTTCAGCGTCACGAAGAACGCGTACTGAACGATGTTGGAGGCCGCCTCGGGCGCGTCGCGGTTCTTGTCCACGAACAGGTTGAGGATGTCCACCTTGGGTAGATCTTTGGTGTCAAAGCCCTCGGCCTTGGCCCGGGACTCGATTAGCTGCCGCAGGTCTGAGGTGGCCTTCCAGTCCTTGGCCAGCACCATGGCAACGTCCAGGTCGTACTCTAAATCTCCGCTGCCCATGCTGTGGTGCATGGTGGGCCGGTTGAACGGGTTGAAGATCTCGGTCTCCTCCGCCGGCCGCTCGTCCAGACGGCAGCCTTCCTTGTCCAGCGGCGAGATCGCGAAGACCGGGCAGTTGAGTTCTAGGCTGAGCTCGGCCAGCGCGGTGGAGATCATGTCGGTCCGGGCCTTCCAGTCGTCCACGTGGGCGGAGAGCGGGATCTTCTGGAGGTAGTCGAAGAACAGCACAATGTCCTGCGTCTGGAACTCCTGCATCAGGTTGTGGGCGTGGGCGCGGATGCGGTCCAGCGTCTCCTTGCGACCGGCTTCCACCAGGTACAGGTACGGCGAGTACCGGCCCAGCGCGCCCCGGGCCGCGCTCACCTTTTCGGCCACCGACTCGCCGTCCCCATTGCTCCCCATCAGAATCGTGGTGGGGTTGATGCCAACCTCCTTGGCAATCAGCCGGGCGGCCAGCACGCGGCGCGTCTGCTCCCAGGTGTAGAACAGGACCGGCACCTTGTGGTTGGCCGCCACGTGCACCGCCATGTCCAGGGCGAAGTTGGTCTTGCCACGGCGAGGGGCGCCGGCCAACCCGTAGTAGAAACCCCGCCGCAGGCCCGAGAGCAGGGTGTTAAGCCGGTCGAAGGGGCTGAGCGAGAACCCCAGGATCCCGTTCTTCGCCTCCGGCCTGGCATCAATCATTGGGCCGAGGGTCTCCGAGATCGGCGCAACCTGGCGGCGCGTCCTCCGCCGCTGAATCTCGAGCAGTTGGTGAATGGCATCGGTGGTAAACTGCACGATGTCGGTCTGCTCGTGGTTGCGACGGTAGAGGTAGCTCCCGAAGGCCTCGTGGACGCGGGCCAGCAGTTCGCGGCTTTCCCGGGCCTTGAGTTCCTCTACGTACCCCAGCAGATCTCCGGCGTTGGGCGGCGGGAGCAGCAGGACCGATGCGAGGTACTGCTCCATCTCAGGGGTCAGGAGGCCGCGATCGACCATCTCCGCGCGCAGCCCGGCCTCGTCAAGCACGACCGTCGTGGCGTGCGCGTCAATCGTCACCTTGGCCAGCCGGCGCGCCTGCGGTGAGACGAGCTGGTCAACGTGGAATCCCTCGTTGCTCGCCAGCGTCAGCAGGTGCCGGTCCCTGATCAACCCGCTCAGCAAACGCGTTTCCATCTGGTAGATTTCCACGATTCCTCCGCAGAAGTTCTCCCGACACTGTCTTGCGCCGGGTCCCACCCTGTGGTATTGTCGTTGCAATCTCTGAGATGGGCAAGTCAGAATATACCCAGAAGTTTGATGGACTAGTCCCGTAAGGGCAAACCCGGAGCGATCCGGGGACGCAAAGCCACGGGACCGACGGCAAAGGCCGCCGGTCGGCTGGGTTGCCGGTGATGGACGTGACGAGTGACGAGACGGGCCTGGGGGCACTGAAGACCGCCTCAGGGCTGTCGGGCGAGAACCTCACCATCGAGCGGGCCGCCGCCTACGGCCGAGCCCGGCTTTTCGCGCGCACGGGCCGCTGGGCCGAAGCCCGCGATGCATATCACCAACTCATCGCCCTCGATCCCAACGAACCCTGGATATATTGGGACCTGGCCGAGGTCCACCGGGCGCTGGACGACCGCCACGAGACCGGACTGGCCCTGCTAACCGCTGCGGACAAGCACCTCTCCCGCGGGGAGACCGACAAGGTCTTGCGCGCTTACCAGCAGGCAGCGGCGGTGGCGCCCAATGATCCCCAGGTACAGACCAAGATCGGCGAGCCCGCCGCGGATGAACCCCCCTCCTCGCCAGAACCGACTGCCGCGGCCGTACGAGCGCCGCGGGGCCGCATCGCGGGAAAGGGCAACACCCTGGGCAAGGTGCTGTTGGACCTGGGCATCGTCAACGAGGCGCAGTTGACCGAAGCGCTGGAGATCCAGGCGCGCACGGGCGAGCGGATCGGCCACATCCTGCTGGAGATGGGCACGGTCACCGAGTCCGACCTGGCCCGCGGCATGGCCGAGCAGTGGGGTTACCCCTACCTGGCGCTGGCCGACACCAAGGTGGACACCGAGATCGCCAAGATGATCCCGCACGCCCTGGCAGTCCGCCACAAGTGCGTGCCGCTCGAGAAGCGCGGTGGAAGATTGCTGCTGGCGATCGCGGATCCCCTCAACGTCATTGCGGTGGACGACGTGCGCCTGATCACCGGGCCCGACGTGGACTTGGCCGTGGCCACCGAGGAGGACATCTCCTCGGCCCTCAGCCGGACCTACCAGTTTGGTGACGCGATCATCGAACGGGTCATGAGGGAGACGGTGCCCGACTTCACCGTCGAGGTTGGCGAGGAGGACCCCTCGCTGGATCAGCTCAAGGCCCTGACCGAAGAGGCACCCGTGGTCAAGATGGTCAACCTGGTCATAGACGAGGCGGTCAAGCAGGGCGCCAGCGACATCCACATCGAACCGCAGCGTACGGGCATCTGGATCCGTTACCGGGTGGACGGCGTGCTACGCGACGTGATGAACCCACCCAAGCACCTCAAGGCCGCGTTGGCTTCTCGTCTGAAGATCATGGCAGAGATGGACATCGCCGAGCGGCGGAGGCCCCAAGACGGCCGCATCCACCTGATCGCCGACGGCCGCAGCATAGACCTGCGCGTCTCGACGCTGCCCACGATGTACGGCGAGAAGGTCGTAATGCGCGTGCTGGATCAGTCTTCAACCAAGATCGGCCTGCCGCGCCTGGGCTTCCACAGCAACACCCTGGCCCTCTGGGAGAGCGCCGTCAGCAAGCCCCACGGGATGGTGCTGGTCACCGGCCCGACCGGCAGCGGGAAGACCACGACGCTCTACGCGACGCTGGGAAAGCTGAACACCTTGGACCGGAACATCGTAACGATCGAGGATCCGGTGGAGTACCAACTGTCGCGGATCAACCAGGTCCAGGTCAACCCCAAGGCGGGGCTTACGTTTGCCAACGGGCTGCGCAGCATCCTCCGGCAG
>JBKJJG010000133.1:0-5883 GCA_046598155.1 bacterium
GGCGCGCGAGTTCCTAAACGCGCTTCGCCGCCTGCTTCAGTTCGCGGAGGTGAGCAGCTGCCGGATGGAGGAGGGGACGCTGCGCTGCGATGCAAACCTGTCGCTCCAGCCTCCAGGCGGCCCGCCAGGAGTGCGCACCGAGGTGAAGAACATGAACTCTGTCCGCGCCGTCGAGAGGGCACTCGCGTTCGAGGCCGTCCGTCAGCGCGAGGTGCTCGCCCGAGGGGAGGTCGTTGTGCAGGAGACGCGGCACTGGGACGAGCGGCGCGGCGTTACGTTCGCGTCGCGGTCGAAGGAGGAGGCCGAGGACTATCGGTACTTCCCCGAGCCCGACCTCGTTCCCCTGGACGTGGACGGGGCGTGGGTGCAGGCGATCCGTGATGCGCTCCCCGAGCTGCCCGCGGCCCGCCGCGACCGGCTGATCGCCACCTTCGGACTGCCAGTCTACGATGCCGACCTTATCACGGCCACACCGGCGATGGCCAGGTTCTTCGAGGAGACGGTGGCCCTGGGGCCGCACCCCAAGGTGGTAGCCAACTGGCTGGTCGGCGCAGTGACTGCCTACCTGAACGAGCACGGCGTGGAGATTGACCGCATCACGCTTACCCCCGCGCGCCTGTCGGCCCTGCTCCGCCTGGTGGACGCGGGAACCGTCAGCGGCCGGACCGCCAAGGATGTCCTGGTGGAGATGATCGCCCGCGATCAGGAGCCCGAAGCCATAGTGGAGGCCCGTGGCCTGCAGCAGATCAGCGACGAGGCCACGCTGCGCGGCGTCGTGGATCAGGTCATAGCCGATCACCCCGGACCCGCAGCCGAGATCCGCGCAGGTAAGGCGCGCGCGCTGCCGTTCCTGGTGGGACAGGTGATGCGTGCCACCGGCGGCCGCGCCAACCCCGAGGCGGCCAATCGCCTGCTCAGGGAGCGGCTGTCCTGATGCCGCGGACCGCCCGCCTCATCCCCACGGCAGGGCCGCCTACGCGGCATCCCCGGCGGGGCGGTCTGGGCACCGTGCACGTAGGGGAACGGCTGACGGTCCGTCTATCAGCATTGGGCCCGGACGGCGTGGCCGTCGCGCGCCTGGGGCCGGTCGTGCTGGCGGTGCCGTTCGGCGTGCCCGGCGAGGAGGCCGTGGTCGAGGTGACCAAGGGCGGCCGCCGCGCCCAGGGCCGCCTGGTGGCACTGCTGCGCAAGTCGGCCAGCACCGTGGTGGCCCGGTGCCCCCACTTCGGCCGGTGTGGCGGGTGCCAATGGCAGCACCTCGTGCCCGAGGCGCAGCGCCGCCTCAAGACCACGCTGGTGAAGGATTTCCTGAAGGAGCATGCCGGCGTCCACCGCGACATCGTGCGCGAGGCCGTCGGTGGAGAGGCCTGGGCCTATCGCAGTACCCTCCGCGCGACGTTTGCCGACAGAGATGGGATCGCGGTTGCCGGCTACCGCGCCGCCGCTTCGGAGCGGGTATTGGACATCTCGCGGTGCCCTGTGCAGCATCCGGTCAACGAGGCGATCCTGCACGCTGCCCGCAGTGCGGTGCGTGCCCTCCGGCTGCCGGTCCACGACCGGACCAGCGGCACCGGCCTCGTGAGGGGCGTGCTGGGACTGGCGTCCTTTGCTACCGGGGAGGCGCTGCTGACGTTGTCCATCGCAAGGCCTCTCCGGGACACGGCGCCGCTGGTGCACGCTCTTATCGGCCGGGTGGTGCCAGGGCTTGTCGGCATCCTGAGCACGGTGCAGCCCACTCCGGCTCCTGAACTGCTGGGACCACGTCTGCGCCTGCTCTGGGGTCGCGACAGCATCGTCGAGGAGGTCGCCGGGCTGCGGGTCGTGCTGCGTCCTGCAACGGAGGTCCCACCCAACCCAAACGCCCTGCCCCTGCTGCTTGACGCGGTTCGGCAGGCGGCGGCTTTACGGACCACCGAGACCGCGCTCGACCTGACGGCCGCGACGCCGCTGATTGCGCTGGCGCTCTCCCGAGACGCCGCCCTAGTGACCGGTGTGACCCCGGACCGCCAGGCGATGGCCGACGCCTGGAAGGCGGCCGAATGGAACGGGATCGCGAACACGGTGTTCTACGCCCGCAGCCCTCTCCGAGTTCTGGCGAAGATGGCCAGCCGCGGCCGCCCGGACGCGGTGGTCGTGACCGCCCGGGGCCCTGGCCTCGACGAGGCGGCGGTCGAGGCAGTGGCCGCCGCACGGATTCCTCGTGTGGTGTACCTGGCACGGTCGCTGGCAACCTGCGCGGCCGATCTCGTGCGTTGGGGGCGGGCCGGGTATAAGGCCGTTGCCGTCCAGCCGGTGGACATGCTGCCCCAGACCGGCCACGTGCACCTCGTTGTGACGCTGCTTCGAGGCCGGAGGGAGCCCGCCTGAAGCGGGCCGCCTCTGCCGGCTGGGCCTGTGCTACAATGCCCGTGAGCCCATGTCCGATCCTTTCGTTCACTGCCACCTGCACACCGAGTTCTCCCTCCTGGACGGTGCCGCCCGCATAGACCAGTTGATGCGCGCGGCCTCCGGGATGGGGATGCCGGCGATCGCGATCACAGACCACGGCACCATGTACGGCGCGGTGGAGTTCTACCTGCGGGCGCGCCATCACGGCCTTACACCGATCCTGGGTGTCGAAGCGTACGTGGCTCCCCGCCGCTACACTGACCGCGATCCCAGACTCGATGTCAGCCCCTACCACATGGTCCTGCTGGCGACCGATCTCGAGGGCTATCGCAACCTGCTGCGCCTGACCACGATCGCGCACCTGGACGGGTTCTACTACAAGCCGCGCATTGACCGCGAGCTCCTGGCCCGTCACAGCCGAGGCCTGGTGGGTTTGTCGGGCTGCCTCCAGGGCGAGGTCACGCGCGCGCTCATCCGTGACGACTACGCCGCGGCCCGCGCGGCTGCCGCCGCCTACCGCGAGATCCTGGGTCCGGGCAACTACTACCTGGAGGTGCAGGACCACGGCCTCCCGGAGCAGCAGGTCAGCATTCGGGGCATGCTCCGTTTGGCCGCCGATCTGGACCTGCCGTTGATCGCGACGAACGACGTCCACTACGTGCGCCGCGACGAGGCTGAGGCGCAGGACGCGCTGATGTGCATCCAGATGAACGTGGCGCTCTCGTCCACGGACAAGCCCAGGATGGGCGATACGCCCGAGTTCTACCTGAAGAGCGCCGTGGAGATGGCGGCGCGGTTCCCCGACCTCCCCCAGGCGTTGCGCGCGCCGCTGGAGATCGCCGGCCGCGTTGGGTTGGAACTGGAGCTGGGGAAGCTGAAGCTCCCGCACTTCCCCGTGCCGGAAGGCGAGACGCCCGACGCCTACCTCCGGCGGCTCTGCGAGGAGGGTCTCCACCGCCTATACGGTCAGCCCACTCAGGTGCAGCGCGCGCGCCTCGACGAGGAGCTGCGCGTGATCGCGCTGATGGGCTACGCCGCCTACTTCCTCATCGTCTGGGACTTCGTTTCGTTCGCCCGGCGCCGGGGGATATTGACCACGGTCCGCGGATCGGCCGCCGGCAGCCTGGTGCTCTACACGCTGGGCGTCACCGACGTGGACCCGCTTCACTACCGGCTTCCGTTCGAGCGGTTCCTCAACCTCGAACGGTACACGATGCCGGACATTGACGTGGACTTCATGGACAGCCGGCGCGACGAGGTCATCCGGTACGTGATCGACAAGTACGGCGCCGACCACGTGGCGCAGATCATCACCTTCGGGACGATGGGCGCCCGCCAGTCGGTCCGGGACATCGGCCGGGTGATGGGGCTGCCGTACTCAGACGTGGATCGGATCGCCAAAATGATTCCCTTCAACGCGTCCCTCGACGAGGCCCTGCGGGCTGATCCCGAACTGCGCCGCTCTTCGGAGGAGACGCCGGCGGTCGGCCGCCTGCTCGGGCTGGCCCAGAAGCTGGAGGGCGTGGCCCGCCACGCCAGCACACATGCCGCGGGCGTAATCATATCGCGCGATCCGCTGATTGACATCGTGCCTCTGCAGCGGGCCACCAAGGGCGACCTGGTGATGACCCAGTACGACATGGGGGCCGTAGAACAGATCGGCCTCCTCAAGGTGGATTTCCTGGGCCTCTCCTACCTGACGATCCTGGACCGGGCCCTCAAGATCATCGAACAGGTGCGGGGGGTTCGGATTGACCTCAAGGCCATTCCACTTGACGATCGGGCCACCTTCGATCTGCTGTCGCGGGGCGAGACCGTGGGCATCTTCCAGCTCGAAGGCGCGGGCATGACCCGTCACCTCAAGGAGCTGAAGCCTACCCGGATCGAGGACATCATGGCTATGGTGGCCCTGTTCCGGCCCGGACCGATGGCCAACATCCCATCCTACATCCGCCGCAAGCATGGCCAGGAGCCGATCTCCTACCTGCATCCCTCGTTGGAGGCGGTGCTGGGCGAGACCTACGGCGTGATGGTCTACCAGGAAGACGTGATGGCAGTCTGCCAGGCGGTGGCCGGCTACACACTGGCCCAAGCCGACGTCCTGTGCTACGCGATACGCAAAAAGATCAAGGACAAGCTGGAGGCCCAGCGGGAGCAGTTCATTGCCGGCGCCCGCAAGCGCGGCGTGTCCAAACGGAAGATAGACCAGATCTGGGAGCAGTTCGAGCCGTTTGCGCGCTACGGCTTCAACCGGGCGCACGCGGCGTGCTACGGGTTGATCGCCTACCAGACCGCGTACCTCAAGTCCAACTTCCCCGCCGAGTACATGGCCGCTGTGTTGACCACCGAGGCGCAGGGACAGGACTGGATGGCAAAGGTCGCGACCGCGGTCTCCGAGTGCGAACGCATGGGCATCCGCGTGCTACCCCCGGACGTGAACGAGTCGGCGGACACCTTTACCGTGGCCGGGGGCGCAATCCGGTTTGGTCTCGCCGCGATCAAGCACGTCGGCGGCAGCGCGGTCGAGGCCATCGTGCGGGCGCGCACGGAGGGGGGACCGTTCACGTCCCTCGAAGGCCTCGTGACGCGCGTGGACGGTCGCGTGGTAAACCGGCGGGTGCTGGAGAGTCTGATAAAGGCCGGCGCCCTCGACTCGCTCGGCCGCACGCGCGCCTCGATGCTGAGGCAGGTCGAAGCCGCCCTGGCCGGCGTCCAGCGTCAGGCACGGGCAGGGGCACAGACCGGGCTCTTCGACGCGGGCGAAGCCGCGCCGCCGGCTCCGGTGGGAGCGCAGCAGGCCGGGGCCGAAGAGTTCTCCAAGGCCGATCTCCTGGCGATGGAGCGCGACATGCTCGGCATGTACGTCTCGGACCATCCCCTGACCGACGTCCGCGAAGCGCTGGCCGCGCGGGTGACCGCAACGGCCGCCCAACTGCCAGAGATGCGCGATCGGAGCGACGTGGTCATCGGAGGGATGATCACGGCACTGAAGCGCACCACCACGAAGAACGGCGCTGCCATGGCCTTCATGACGCTGGAAGATTCCACCGGCAGCGCAGAAATAATCGTGTTCCCCAAGATCTACGAGCAGAGCCACGCGGAGATACGCCGTGACGCCATCGTGGTGGTCCGCGGCCGCCTGGACGCGTCCGAGCAGCAGGTGAAGGTGCTGGCCGACGGCGTCTTTCCGCTCGTGGCCGGTCCGCCCGGCGAGGCGATGCTGCACGTCCTCGTGGACGCCGACCGACACGGGGAGGAGGGGCTGCGCTGTCTGCGGGACCTGCTTGCCCGCCATGGCGGCGACCGCCCGGTGCTGCTGACCGTGGCCTCGGAGGGCCGAGCGGTGCGGATGCAGGCTCGGGACATCAGCGTTGTGGCAGGGCCCCAGGTCGTCGAGGCCGTCGAGAAACTGTTGGGCCCGAAGACCGCGTCATGGATTCCGAAATGAGCGCGCGGTTCCTCAGGCGTGTTAGAGGTCCACAGGTCGTGGCGGCG
>JBKJJG010000027.1:0-3474 GCA_046598155.1 bacterium
CAGCACCACCAGCCCGGCGGTCAGGGCGGCCCAGGAGAGCATCCTGGAGCTTCTTCTCATCAACCACCCCCTCGATTGCCCGATCTGCGACAAGGGCGGCGAGTGCCCGCTTCAGGATCAGACGTTCCGGTATGGCCCGGGCCGCAGCCGGTTTGTAGAGGCCAAGCGCGACTTCGCCAAGCCCGTGTTGCTGGGACCGCTGCTGGCGCTGGACCGCGAGCGGTGCATCCTGTGCTGGCGCTGCGTGCGCTTCGGCGAGATCATTGCCGGCGACGACGCGCTCAAGGGGTTCGCACGCGGTTTCACCAGCGAGATCGGCACGCCGCTTGGGCTGCCTGTGGAGTCCAAGTTCATCGGAAACACGATCGCAATCTGCCCGGTGGGCGCTTTGACCAGCCGGATTTACCGGTTCAGGGCCAGGCCCTGGGACAACGAGCCGGTCGCCTCGACCTGCGCCCACTGCGGGGTCGGGTGCTCGATCTGGCTGGACGTGCGCGGCGGGGAGATCCTCCGCACGCGGGCCCGCGAGGAGCCGGAGGTCAACGACGTCTGGTTGTGCGACCTGGGATTCTTCGGGCACGGGTACGTGTCCGCGGGAGATCGCCTGACCACCCCGCTCGTGCGGCGGGAGGGCCGTCTGCACGAGACTTCCTGGGATGAGGCACTTGGCATGGTGGCCGAGCGGCTGCGCGCCGCACTCGAGCGCGGGCCAGGGCGGGTGGCGTTCCTCGGGGGCAGGCGGCTGTCCAACGAGGACGCGTCTGCTGCCGCAGGGTTCTTCCGCGACGTGGTAGGTACACCCCACCTGGATCACCGTGTGGACGCCTCGCCTGACGGCGCGAGTTTGGAGGTGAGTTGGGGGCTGCGCTCATCGCTGGACGATCTGGGCCGGGGCGACGTCTTCGTGCTGATGGGCTGCGACATCACCGAGGAGTATCCGGTACTGTGGCTGCGGATCAAGGCCGCCATTGACCGGGGCGCAAGTCTGGTGATCGTCCACGCCGGGCGGCTCGAGATCCGGCGCCACGCCCGGTGCGAGCTCCTCGACCGCCACGACCGGCTTGCGCCGCTGGTGAGTGCGCTGGCAGCGGCCGCATCCGGCGGCGTGGGCACAGGGCCCGGCGGCGCGACGAGCGACGATTTGGCCGCGGCGGCCAGGGTGATCGCGTCCGGGGAGCGTGTCCACGTGCTGCTCGGAAGGCTGGCGCTGGACGGGCCTCATGGCCGGGATCTGCTGCGCTCGGCTGACGGCCTGGCCCGGCGGGTGAACGGCACGCTGCACATTGCGCGCGGGCGGGGCAACGACTTCGGAGCGCAGCGGTTTGGTCTCCTGCCCGGAGAGGGAGGGATGGACGCGCCAGGGATTCTCCGGGGCGCGGCCGCGGGCGCGCTCGATCTCCTCTACGTCGCCGGCAGCGATCCTGCCACGGCGGTGACCGACGGCGCGGCGTGGGAGTCGGCCCGCGGAGGGGTCGGGTTCCTGGTAGTGCACGAGGCGTTCCTGTCGGCCACGGCGCAGGCGGCCGACGTGGTACTGCCGGTTCTGGTGCTGCCTGAGAAGGACGGCACGATCACGAACCTGGAGGGCAGGATCCTGGCCCTGCGGGCGGCGGTGAAGGGTCCGGGGCAGGCCCGCGCCGACCGAGAGATCTTCGATCTGCTGGCCGCAAGGATGGGCGCTGTGCGCGGCCACGGCACGGTTACGCGGAGCGAGCCGGCCGCGGAGCCGACCGCCGCCAGGGGAGGCGCCTCGCCGCCACTCATCCTGGTGATCGCCGACCGTCTCTTCACCCAGGGAAGCATGACCGGCCGGTGTCGTGGTCTGATCGAACTCGCCGGCACTGCTCACTGCCTGATCCACCCTGCCGATGCGGTCCTCGCCGGCGTGACCGATCTCGGCCTGGTGGAACTGGCCACGGAGCACGCCTCGGTGGTCGTGCAGGCCCGGGTGAGCGATGCCACGCTCCCCGGCCAGGTATTGGTACACCGCGGCTACGACGGCGTCCCGGTGCACGCGCTGGCGCGTTGGTCTCCAGCGTCTCTCGGCGTGGAGGTCCGGCCGATCGCGCCACCGGGAGGGGAAACGCCGTGATCTCGATCGTTCTGGTCGCCGCGATCAAGAGCGCCATCATCCTGGCAATGGTGCTGGCCGGCTTTGCGTACGCGACCCTGCTGGAGCGGAGATTGCTCGCCCGCTTCCAGTTGCGCCACGGCCCCAACCGCGTCGGCCCGTTCGGGCTGCTCCAGCCCATTGCCGACGGGATTAAGCTGATCTTCAAGGAAAGCTTCATGCCGGCGACCGCCGACCAGCTCGTCTACTGGCTCGCGCCCGCCATCTCGATGGTAGCCGCGCTGTTCGTCTACGCGGTGATCCCAATCGGGCCGGAGATCCGCTTCTTCGGGACCACCGTTCCGCTCTACATCGCCGACGTCAACGTGGGCATCCTGTTGGTGCTGGGCGCCTCGTCCATCGGCGTGTACGGCGTCATCCTGGGCGGCTGGTCGTCCAACAACAAGTACTCGCTGCTGGGTTGCCTCCGATCAAGCGCCCAGTTGATCAGCTACGAGCTGCCCATCGGGCTGGCCGTGGTCTCCGTGGTCCTGACCGCGGGATCGCTCAGCCTGGTTGACATCGTGAACGCGCAGCAGCGGCTCTGGTTCGTGGCCCTCCAGCCGGTGGGGTTTCTGCTCTTCTTCATCGGCGCCCTCGCCGAGACGAACCGTGCGCCGTTTGACCTGCCCGAGGCAGAGCAGGAACTGATCGCCGGGTTCCACACGGAGTACGGTGGATTCAAGTTCGCGATGTTCTACGTCGGCGAGTACGTCGGCATCATCACGATGAGCCTGCTTGTCACCACGCTGTTCTTCGGTGGGTGGCACGGGCCGCTGTTGCCCGGTCCCCTTTGGGTGGCGATCAAGACTTTCGCCTTTGTCTGTCTGTTCATCTGGATTCGGGCCACGATGCCGCGGGTGCGGCACGATCAGTTGATGGCCTTCGGCTGGAAAGTGCTGGTCCCGCTCGGCCTGCTGAACGTGGTCGCCACGGCCGTGATCGTGGCGCTGGTGGGAGGGTAGCCGGTGCCGGGCCTGTTCAAGCAGTCCATCGCGCTCCTGCGGGGCTTCCTGATCACCGGCCGGTACCTGTTCCGGCCTCCGGTGACCATTCTGTACCCGGAGGTCAAGACCCGTGTCGCGCCGCGGTTCAAAGGGCGGCACTGGCTGACGAGCTACGCCGACGGCATTGAGCGCTGCGTGGGGTGCGAGCTCTGCGTGATAGTCTGCCCGGCCCAGGCCATCTACGTGAGGGCCGCGGAGAACACGCCCGAATGCCAGGTCAGCAAGGGCGAGCGCCATGCCGACCAGTTCCAGATCAACATGCTGCGGTGCATCTTCTGCGGCTTCTGCGAGGAGGCATGTCCCACCGGATCCATCGTGTTGGGGCAGGACTACGAGCTGTCCGGCTACTCGCGCGCC
>JBKJJG010000101.1:0-3859 GCA_046598155.1 bacterium
CCACGCCGAGCCCACGGCCAAACTGCATCCCGAAGCGGTGCTGAAGAGCACCCCGTGCACCACCTGCCACGTCCCCCACCGTTGGAGGGTCGGCCGCTAGCGCCCGCGGCCGAGGACCCGGACTCCCTACAGCATCGGCACCCGATGAAGCAGTCGCCCTGCGACGCGGTCGAGGATGTCGGCCAGGCTCGGGCCCGTGATGGTCAAACCGTGATTGCGCAGGCCGACCACCGCGCGGTGGGGATCCGGACTGTCCCGCACGAGCTCGGCCACGGCCTGGGCGAGCTGCAGGGTGCCGCACGGGTACTGCACCTGCGTCGAGGTAACCCCCTCCATCCACGAGTGGACATGGATGATGGCGCCCACCCCGGGGTGAGCGGTGTAGATCATCCAGTGCTCGATGGCATCCACCGAAACGCGGCGGGGCTCGATCCCAGGTGGAACGCTGATCAGCATGAGGTTGCGCTCCGGGTCGTACCCCTTGACCATCAACATGTCGCGGCCCACGACGCGCATCGCACCCTTGTTGACGCCGCTGGCGCTCATCCAGTAGCGGCGGGCGTCCTTGCGCACGCTGAGGTTGCCGTAGGACAGCCCGCCTATGCCGAACAACCGCCGGACGTGCTCGAGGTCTCGCGGGGGCAGCAGATCCTCGATGGGAAACGCCGCCGGCAGCAGGTTGAGCGCGTCCAGGCGCGCTCCGGCCTCTGCCAGCGCGGCCGTGAGTTCGTCCCCCTGCCAGAGCGCTTCCTCCAGGTCGGTGTGGAACTCGTTGCTGATCACCAGCTGGGCCGATGCCAGAGGGTACATCCGGTCGAAGATGTGGCCGAAGAACGCCTGGTCGTCGGTCCCGTCCACGGCAAAGTAACCCTGCTCCAGCGTTACCACGTAGGCGCGCGCCTCGCTTCCCTCTGGCAGCAGGTAGAGCACCATGTTGCTGAGGGTGCGGACCAGCAGTGGGTACAGCGCCGGCAGGATTTCACCCGTGGGAGGCGGGCCCTCGATCACGGAAACGACGAACGTCGCCTGCGCCCTGCGGCGGAACGGACGGGGGGCCTCCAGGTCCACGAAGTGGAGCACGACCCTGGGCGCCTTGTCTGGGGAGGTCTCCTCAAGTCCGTGCGCCAGGAGCACTTGCCGCAGACCGTCGGCGAACCATCTCTGCCTGGAGGTCCGTGGGTGGCCGGCGGTGGCGAAGTTCATGGGCTTCTCCCCCTGGGGGTCCTGTCCTACGGCTCGATGAGTCCTTTCCTGATCGCGTAGCGTACCAGCTCGGTCCGGTCGTGCAGGCCGAGCTTCTCGAAGATGTGCGCGCGGTGCGTCTGCACGGTCTTTATGCTGATGTAGAGACGGCTCGCGATACTCTGGTTCGTGAGTCCCTCGGCGATTAGCGCAAGGACCTCGCGCTCGCGCGCGGTCAGCCCATCGAACCGCCGGCGCTCGGTCTCCCCGCTGTCCAGGCGCCTGAGATAGTCCTGCACAACGGTCCGAGCGACCGAGGGGTAGAGAAACGCCTCTCCTCGACTTGAAGCGCGGACCGCATCCACCAGGTCGGTGGCCGCGGCGCGCTTCAGCACGTACCCGGATGCCCCGGCGCGCAGCAACTGAAACACATAGTGCTCGTCCTCGTGCATCGTGAGCGCCAGAACCCGGACGCCGGGCATCCGCTCGCGGATCTGCCGGGTGGCCTCGATGCCGTTCATACCGGGCATGCTGATGTCCATCACAACGACGTCGGGGCTTACCGACTCGACCATCGCGACGGCCTGCGCGCCGGTGCCGGCTTCCGCGACGACCTGGATGTCGGGGTGCGTCGCCAGGATCATGCGCACCCCTTCGCGGACGATGGCGTGATCGTCCACGATAACCACGCGGATTCTCTTCACTGCTCCGCCCCGGCCTCGCGCAGCGGCAGCGTCGCCGTGATGATCGTGCCTGCTCCGGGCTTTGAGTGAGCCTCCCATCGGCCTCCCACCAGCTCGACGCGTTCGCGCATCCCGATGAGGCCGAACCCGCCATCGCGGCCGGCCGTGCGGATCCGCTGAGCGTCAAAGCCCTGCCCGTTGTCTTCAATGCGGACGCGCAACTCCCTCCCGACCAGAGCCAAACTAACGGTCACCGCGGTGGCCCGGGAGTGGCGCTGCACGTTCGCCAGCGCCTCCTGCACCAGCCGGAACGCCACGGTCTCCATCGCCGGTGGAAGACGGCTGGCGATGCCGCTCACGGAAAGCGACCAGGTGATGCCGCGGGGATCGAGGAGGGACTTGGCGTACCAGCGCAGCGCCGCGACAAGCCCGAGATCGTCGAGGATGGACGGCCGCAGGTCGTAGATCAGCCGGCGGATCTCGGCCAATGTCCTCTCCGCCAGGTCCCGCAACTGGATCAGGTGGGTCCGAACCCGATCCGGCGATTCCTCCTGGGCGGCGAGCTCGAGGTTCACGATCAGCGCCGTCAGGGCCTGCCCGGCTTCATCGTGGAGCTCGCGGGCGATGCGCCGTCGCTCGTCCTCGTGGGCGGTGATCAGTTTCTCGAGCAGTTCCCCGCGGGTGCGTTCCTTCGCGGCCAGCTCGCTGAACAGCAACCCGCGCTCCACGGCAAGGCCGATCTGATGACCCACCGTCGAGAGCATCTGCAGCTCGCGATCGCTGAAGGTGCGCCCACCCGGCAGCACTAGGTTCATCAACCCCAGCGTGCGCGTGCTCGCGCGCAGCGGAACGCTGGCGTGCCGGGTGTGGGCGATCCCCACCTGTGCCAGCCGCTGGCAGTCCACGGCGTTCACGGCAAGGGGTAGCCGGTCCTCGGCCAGCAGGCGCAGGCAGTGGCAGTCTCCACCCATACGCAGGTTCGCTTCAGCGGCAAGCGGCGCCGGCAGCCCGAAGGAGGCGGCAAGGTTCAGTTGGTCGCCCTCCCGCAGGAAGATCCACCCGGCCTCTATGCCCAGCAGCCGCGCCACCAGCCGCAACGCCTCCTGGGCCGACTCCCCGACGTTGGTCAAGCGGTTCAGGGCGCCGGCGATCGCGTTCAGCAGTTCCAGTTCGCGGGTGTCGCGCCAGGACCGCAGGATCCACCCCACGCCGAGCATCAGGGTGAACAGTCCCGAGAGCAGCCCGCCTGTGAGGCCACCCCACTCCTGCGGCCGCACGAAGGGATAACCCACCGCCAGCAGCCCTGTCAGCGCCAGCCCCCAGGTAACCAGGTGGGTCGCGGGATCACGGCGGGGCTCCTCCACGCGGTGGTATCGCCGCGCAGCCACGACGAACAGCACGCCCGCAACGAGCGAAGGCGGAAGCGCGCCCCACGGCCAGGGATGCCCTACCAGTCCGATCATCCAAGCCGCGAGGACGGCCAGCGCAGCCGCAGCCGCGGCCCATCGCAGGCGACTCCGGTAGGCCGGAAACGATCCCAACAGCAGCAGAGCGGCGGCCAGCCTTAGCAGGTGACGGCCGGCCATCCACGCCGGGGAGGCGGCCGCGCCGAGGGCAACCTCTGCCACCTCGTGCGCCGTCAGAAACCCGTACGCCGCCGCCCACCACAGGACCGGTCGCCCGCGCGTGTCGAGGTAGCGCAGCAAGAGAAGAAGGGTAACGGCAAGGTGCGTGCCCACGCCGAAGGCGACGGCGGCAGGCACCCATTGCAGCGAGGCTAGACTCGGCACGGTGAACGTCTTCCCCTGCCCTCAGCGGGTCCTGAGCACGACGAAATCCGCCAGATCCAGAAGACTCGCCTTGGCCGGACCATCAGGCAGCACGTCGAGGGCGGCGGCGGCGACTCCCGCCGACCGGTGCGCGGCGTCCATCGCGTGCCGAAGCCCACCGTACCGGTCGAGGAGCTCGCGCATCTCGTCGCGCGACCCGGCACC
>JBKJJG010000291.1:0-3989 GCA_046598155.1 bacterium
GCAGTTCTCGGCCGACCAGCGCGCCGAGATCCTGGCGTGGGCCGGATCGCTGGAGACGGTGCGGTCGTGGGGGAGGACGCTGGATGATCACACGCGGCTGCAGCTCGCGCGCGCCACGGTGGTTCGGGATCTCCGCCTGATTGATCAGTCGGACATGAACGTGGTGTTCTACCCGACCAGCCAGATGTCGTTTGGCGTGCTCTCGGAGATGATTCACGCGCACACGACCGGCAAGAAGGTCTACATCCTCTACCCGCACAAGAGCATGTCCCCGTTCATGGAGTTCTACGCGACCGGGGTGCAGACGCCGGCGCCCGGGGAAGCCGACCCCGAAACCCCGGACGAGATCGCCGCGTTCATGCGACGTGCCGGCGACGCGCTCCTTGCGGAACTGACGGCAGAGGGGAGCTAGCGGCCCCCGGCCCGGACCGGGTACGATCATGCCTGCCAACCTCACGCCCGATTACCGCGCCGCCGACCGGAAGTTCAAGGAGGCCACTACTCCCCAGCAGAAAATGGCCGCGCTGGAAGAGATGCTTTCGACGATCCCCAAGCACAAGGGCACCGAGAAGATGCAGGCCGACCTGAAGCGCCGCATCTCCAAGTTCCGCAGCGAGACCCAGCGCAAGAAAGGGGCGGCCCGCAGCCGCCCGCTCTACCAGATTGAGCGCGAGGGGGCCGGACAGATCGTGCTGATGGGCGCGCCCAACTCAGGCAAGTCGTCGCTTCTGGCCGCGCTGACCAACGCCGTCCCGGAGATCGCCGCCTACCCCTTCACGACCCGTGTGCCCCAGGCTGGGATGGCGGCCTTCGAGGACGTGCAGGTGCAGCTCGTGGACCTGCCGCCGGTGAGCGAGGAGTTCGCGGAGGGCTGGCTGTTCGGCCTTATCCGCGGGGCGGACTCGGCGCTCGTGTTGGTAGATCTGGCAGACCAGGACCTCCTGACCTCAACCGAGCAGGTCCTGGCGCTGCTGGCCGCCGCGAACCTTACGCTGGTTCCACCCGGTGGGCCCCGTGTGCCCAACGAGGTGCCGGCGTTGTTCGTCGCGACCAAGCTCGATGCCCCTGGCGCGGCTGAGGTCCTCGATGTTTTCAAGGAGTTCTACGGCAGCCGGCTCCCGGTGCTGCCCATTTCGGCCGAGCAGGACGTCAACCTGACTGAACTGCGCCGGACGATGTTCTCCATGCTGGGCATCATCAGGGTGTACAGCAAGAAGCCGGGCAAGAAGCCCGACATGGAGGTCCCCTACGCCCTCCGGCGCGGCACGACCGTCATCGAGGCCGCGGCGGCCGTCCACAAGGACTTCGCCCAAGGCCTGCGCTTCGCGCGTCTGTGGCGCAAGGACCATCTGGACGGGCAGATGATCGGACGCGAACATCCCCTGGAAGACGGCGACATCCTGGAGCTACACGCCTAGCGCCGCGGCCGGATCAGGGGATCGCAGAGCGGATCCGCTGGATCAGTACCAGGATCATCCCGGCAGAGACCCCGATCATTGCCAGGGAAGCTCCGCCCATGAGCATCCCGGCGATCATGAACACCGCGTCCCGGTTGAGGAGCCCCATCCCGACCAGCATCACCGAGAAGGCCGGCGCCGTGTTGAGGAAGGGGAGTGGGCTCAACAGCAGCAACCCCATCAGGAACACCATGGCCCCGGCCAGCCGGAGAACTACTCCCTCACGGAGCCAGAGGCCCCTGGGCCTGGAGAGGCGCTCGGCGGTGCGGATCAGGGGGATCCCCCTCCGGCGCAGGATAGAGACGCTCTGCCCGGAGAGCACCCAGTTCCTGAACCGTTGGGGCAGCCAGGGGTGGCGGGAGCCGGACAGCATCTGGACGGCGAACGCCGCATAGATGGGGCCGACGATTGTGGATGACCCGGGTGGCAGGATCGGAATCAACATCGGCAGGCCGAGCACGAACAGGAGAATCCCAAAGCCCCGCTCGGCGGTCCGGTCCACCAACTCGCCCAGGCGCAGGGGATGTGTCCCTGCGCTGTCGAGTATCGCTTCAAGAACCGCTGAGAGAGGAGTTTCTACCTTGTTGACGGTCAACCCCATGGCACCCACGCATCCGACGGCTGCCAGAATAGTACGGCGCGCCCCGATGGTTCCCTCTATGGGGCGCGCCCGGTCGGGAAGATTGCTGCGCTACGGGGAGCTCGCTGGCCCCACTATGAACGCACCGGTCATGCCCTGGGCCGCGTGAGCGAACAGACCGCAGATGAACGCGAACGATCCGCGCCCCTTGGCCACGAACTCGACCTCAGCCCGCTTGCCGGCATCAACGAAGATCCGCTTGCGGCCCTCGACGATGTCCTCGCGGCCGTCCCCGCGGATGGTCAGGGGAATGTCGAGCAGGTAGCGCGAGGCCAGGTCGTGTGGGCGCCCGAACTGGTCTGTGTTGATGAGCCGCAGGACGACGGTGTCACCCTCGTTGAATCGGATCTGGTTCGGCTCGAACTTGAACGACGTCATCGTGATCTCGAAGACCTTGCGCGGCGCCTGCGCGGGTGCCGCAGCAGGGGCTCCCAGCGTTCCCAGCATCGCCGCAATCAGTAGCAGACCAGCCAACCGCAATCGGTGCATCAAGACATCTCCTCCAAGGGCAGGCCTTCAGGCAGAACAGGCCATCCGAGTGAAGGGAACGCGCGGCACCCAGGGGGTTATTCCCGGCGGTATAATGGCGGGAGACCGCCACAAGAGGAGGCAGGGATGGATCTCGATCGCGCTCTTGATGAGGTGCGTGCCGTGGCCGGTGGGGGCGGCGCTGCCGGGGTAGTAGATTTCCTGCACGACAAGTTCCCCCGCTACTCATGGGTGGGGATCTACTGGGTTGACGGAGATTACCTGGTGCTGGGCCCCTGGAAGGGTCCGCAGGCAACGGAACACACACGCATCCCGATCGGGGCCGGCGTGTGCGGCGCCGCGGCGCGGTCGGGACGGACCGAGATCGTGCCCGACGTCAGTCAGGATCCCCGCTACCTGGCCTGCTTCGCGCACACCCGCTCGGAGATCGTGGTGCCGATCTTCGCGGCCGGGCGGGTCGTCGGCGAAATTGACATTGACGGCGACCATCTCGACGCGTTCTCGACCGAAGACCAGCGGTTTCTGGAAGGGGTGGCCGAACTGCTGGCGCCGCTGGCGCCCGGATCTTCCGGATCTCGCGGGGGGCAGGTCTAGGGAGCCACGATCCGGTTTCGCAGCGTCCCGATTCCTTCTATCTCTGCTTCAACCACGTCGCCCACCTGGAGCCACTCCGGCGGCGTGCGCCCCATGGCCACGCCTTCCGGCGTGCCCGTGGCCAGGATGTCGCCGGGCTCCAAGGTCATTCCCGCCGAAAGCGCCGCGATGAGTCGCGCCACGGAGAAGATCATGCTGGCCGTGGACGCATCCTGCCGCACCTCGCCGTTGACGCGCATCCGCAGGCGCAGGTTCTGGGGGTTGGGGATTGCGGAGCGATGGATGACCGCAGGGCCCATGGGCGCGAAAGTGTCCAGCGACTTGCCCTTGAACCACTGCTGGTGCCGGCGTTGCAGGTCGCGCGCGGTGACATCGTTCATGATCGTGTAGCCGAACACGTGGCTCAGCGCGCGTTCAACCGGGATGTCCCGCCCGCGCTTTCCGATGATCACGGCCAGCTCGACCTCGTAATCCAACTGTTGGGTTGCGGCGTGGCGCACGACCGGGGCTTCGGGTCCCACAACGCACGTGGGCGGCTTGGTGAAGAACACCGGCACCTCCGGGATCGGGCTCCCGCTTTCCCTGGCGTGCTCCGCGTAGTTCCGGCCCACACAGAAAATGTTCTTCCGGGGACGCGGGATCGGCGCAAGGAGGCGCGCCCCCTCCAGCGGGATCACGTCGCCGTGCTTCCGGCGGGCCCGTAGCCGGCGCCGGCCCTGGGCCAGGGCCTCGCGCGCGGGGACCAGACTGCCGCGTTCGATGAACGACAGAAGGTCGTCCGCGAACAGGTAGACGTGCTCCCCATCCAC
>JBKJJG010000008.1:0-2522 GCA_046598155.1 bacterium
TCGCCGCGTCTGTCCGCGCCCTCCCCTCCCTCGTCGAGAACTACCTGAGGAACCTGCGAAGCGTCCTCTGCCGGGACACCGACCGGGCGCGGCTGATGCTCCCCATGCTTGCCGGGATATGGTTCTGTGGCCTGAGAAGGACGGTCTCACGGCCGAGGTCAGGGGGAACGTCGGTCCCTGCTTGGGGTCGAGTTTGGCAGTACAAATGGTGCCGGGAGGGGGATTCTTGAGTTGCCCCCACTGCGGGCCAGGGTTGCGTAGGCCGAGCCTGGCGTAGCCTCGATAATGTCCAGAGAACCGCGTGCGGTGGACTCCTACCAGACAAGCGGACCCCCGGGGAACACATGGCCCGGGCGAACGGGCATGAGTCCCGCCGAGTGTGGAAGAGGGCCAGAAGTGCCATCCTCAGATCGCCGGGCGTATTGCACACCTGCTGGGACAACACCATCGGATCGGCGCAGCAACTGCGGCATGAACCCCTTGTCTGTCATCACTTAATCCAATAGAATGGTAATAAGTGATGACACAATGAGGCCTGACCATGATCGTCTGTTCAACGTCGCCTCCGAACAGGGAGGGTACTTCACCACGGGGCAAGCGCGCCGGGCCGGGTTTCCTAGCAAGCTCGTCTGGTATCACGCCCGCCGTGGTCGGTTCGTGCATGTACACCGCGCCCTGTACCGGCTCAGCCAGTATCCCTCATCGCCCGAGGACCATGTTATCGAAGCATGGCTGGCGGCGGGGCCGGACGCCGTGGTGTCTCACGAGAGCGCGCTCAGCCTCCTTCGGCTCTCCGACGTCGTCCCGGCATCCGTCCACCTGGCCGCGCCCCGAACGCACCGCTGGGTGGGACGCCGACTGCCCAAGGGGGTCACGCTGCACACCACCACGAAGCCGTTCCGCCGAGAGGATGTTGTCACCCGTGGGCCCCTGCGCGTGACGGCGCCGGCCCGGAGCATCGTGGACGGCGCGGAAGCCGGAACGGCACCCGAGCAGATCGTCCAGGCTGTGCGTCAGGCCCTGGAGCAGGGCCTGACGACGCAGCGCCGTCTGCTGTCTCTTGCCCAGGGAAGATCGCGGAGGGTCGCCGCTCTGATCCGTCGCGCAATTGAAGAGGCGCCTACGGGATGAAGTACGAGGACGCCGCGGCGTTTCGGCAGGCCCTGCTGTCCAGGCTGCGTAGTGTCGTGAGCAGCACCGGGATCCCGTTTGAGCGCCTGCGCAAGCGCCTGGTGTTCGAGCGGTTGCTCGCGCGACTCCTCAAGGTCGCGCCTAAACGCTGGGCTCTCAAAGGTGCCTTGGCACTCGACTTCCGCTTCCAGTCACGCGCGCGCACAACCAAGGACGCCGATCTCATCGGAACCAGGAACGTCGAGGAGGCGACCGAAGACCTCATCGCCGTCCAGACGGTTGACTTGCAGGACCACTTCGCGTTCGTGGTCAGGCGTAGCCGCGAGACGGATCCCAACCACCCAGAGCCCTCCGTGAGCTTTCACGTCACTGCACAGGTGGCCGGGCTGGTGTTCGACGAGGCCACCATTGATGTTGAGGCTCAAGGCTCATTCGACTGGGAACCAGATGTGGTCACATCAGACCTGCTGGCTTTCGCCGGCCTAGAACCCGTCGCGATTCCCGTGATCCCATTGGAAGTACAGGTTGCAGAGAAACTCCACGCCTACACCAGGACATATGGAAAGCGTCAGCGGGCGAGTGCCCGCGTTAAAGACCTCATAGACCTCGCTCTGATCGTGGAGACTGCGGCGCTGGACGCCGGGAGCCTGCGGGCCGCGCTTGACTGCGTGTTCACGCGGCGTGCCACCCATACACTGCCCGCTACACTCCCACCCCCACCCGCGGACTGGTCCACGCCGTACCGCGCGATGGCGAAGCAGGTTGGGGTGAATCCCGATCCTGCAATTAGGACACCGCGAGGCCGCAGCTTGCCTGGATCCGGTGATGAGCGGCCAAGTAGGCGGACGCTGGGATCCATCAGACCGTACCTGGAAGACAGCGGAAGCCTAAGAGGGACTCCATTGAATCCTTACTGGAGCGGGCGATGGGATTTGAACCCACGACCCTCGGCTTGGGAAGCCGCCACGCTTGACTGAAAGCAAGGCGGGACGCGACTCCTGGCCGTCGTGTCTAACGGCTTTCCAACGGCTGATGCGATGTACAGACCCACACACCGACGACGGCCTGCGGAACCAAAGGCCGTGGGTTTCAAGCCCAAGGTCGCCGCGTCTGTCCGCGCCCTCCCCTCCCTCGTCGAGAACTACCTGAGGAACCTGCGAAGCGTTTTCTGCCGGGACACCGACCGGGCGCGGGGATTGCTCTCCAGGCTTGCCGGGACATGGTTCTGTGGCCTGAGGAGGACGGTCTCACGGCTGAGGTCAGGGGGGAATGTCGGTGCCCTACTTGAGGTCGAGCGTGGCCGTCCAAATGGTGCCGGGAGCCCGTTCCCGGTTCCATCGAAGGTCTATCGCCCTAAACTCGGCCGCCTCCCACCCCCAGCACTTCGCAAG
>JBKJJG010000034.1:0-3528 GCA_046598155.1 bacterium
CGGGAAGCACCGGGCGCGAGGTCCGCAGCGAAACCCCAAAGTCCCCGCGGAGAATCCGTCCCAGGTAGTCAACGAACTGCGCCCAGATCGGCTTGTCCACACCGAAGAACCGGCGCAGCTCGGCCATCTGTTCGGGCGTCATCTCCACCTGGGTTCCCAGGAAAAGCTGGACGGCGTCCCCCGGTATCAGACGGATCAGCAGGAAGACGACGGCAAGGATGCCGAGGAGCACCGGAATGAGCGCCAGCAGGCGCGTGGCCAGATACCTTTGCATGGATAGATGCTGGTCGGGTCCCGGGACGGGGCGCTACCCCGCCCCGGGATCACCCATTCAATCGAGCCCGCAACCGCGTGACAGGATCTACCGCTCGACCGTCGCCCCCTCCAGGAGGTAGAGTGCGCCGTTACCTATGATCTTGAAGCCCCGCACATACGCCTGAAGTATCTGCGTCTCCATCGGCACGTACAGGAAGAGGGCCGGCGCTGCCTCTATCAAGGCGCGCTGCAGTTCGTCGTAGATCGGCCTGCGCGCATCCGCTTCGAGGTTCACGCGGCCCCGCTCCAGCAGGCGGTCTATGGCCGCGTCCTTGAACAGGAAGTTGTTGACCCCCCCGGTGCTGTGGAACGTTCGGTACAGGAACCGGTCGGGGTCCGGGTCGCCGCCGCGAAGCTCAATCATGGTGTCGAAGTCGCGGGCAACCCACCGGTTGATGTAGGTCCCCCACTCGAGCGTCTCCAGCGTCGCGCTCACACCGATCGCCCGGAGCTGCTCCTGGATCACCTGCGCCACCGCGATGCCTCCCTCGTAGGTCGGAGAGGTGACGATCCGGGTGGCGAACCCGGCAGGGTGCCCGGCCTCGGCCAGCAACGCCCGGGCGCGCGCGATGTTCTGGGTGTAGGACGGGAAGCGCGCCGTCGGCGTCGCCCACGGCGTGGAAGCCGAAACCGGCCCTGAGACCGTCGCAAAACCGAACTCGGCGGTGTTTACGATCGCCTGCCTGTCAATCGCGAACGAGAACGCGTACCGCACCCTCGCGTCGGTGAAGGGCGGCCGGGACGTGTTGAACGCAAAGATCCTCAGGTTGATGCCGGCCTTCTGCATCACGTTCAGCGCGGCCTCGCGCTTCGCCGCGGCGATTACCGGACCCTGGTTGATCGTGGCCATGTCCAGCGCGCGCGTTCGGACGCCGGCAAGCAGCGATGCCTGATCGGGGATGACCCGGATGATCAGCGTGTCGAAGTTGGGCAGGCCGCGGCGGAAGTAGTTGGGATTCTTCACGAGCCGCATGAAGTTGTCGGGCACCCATTCCGCGAGCATGAACGGTCCGGTACCGGCCACGTTCCGCTGCAGGTTGCCGTGACGCTGGACGGCCGCCTTCTCGACGATCGAGAGGTTGGCCGACGCCAGGCCGGAAAGCAGCGATGCCAGCGGGAAGATCATCTTGACCCGCACCGTGTAGCGGTCCGGGGTGTCAATCTCCTTGATGACGTCAATGAATGACCGGCCGGGCGCCCGCGTCGCGGGATCCAGCACGCGATCGAGGGTGAACTTCACGTCCTCGGAAGTCATCTCGGCGCCGCTGTGGAACTTCACCCCGCGGCGCAACCGGAAGATCGCGGTACGAGGGTCGGGGAACTCCCATGACTCGGCGAGATCCGGCTCGACCTCAAGCTTGTCGTTGTAGCGGACCAGCTTGTTGTACAGGAAGTCAATGCGCCGGAACGAGGAAAACGCGGTCACCAGGTTGGGGTCCAGCCCCACGACCTCCTGGTCCACGCCTATCGTGAACGTGACCCCGGCCGGGCCGGCGCGCACCGGCATAACGGGCAGCGCCAACGCCACGACCACGAGCAACAACCACCAGCGTCCCTTCACTGTCGTTCCCTCCTTGGTTGGTCCGTTTGTGACCTACCCTACCTTTCCTCTCCTTCACCTTTCGCGGCGATCGGCCCCCGCGCCTTGCGATAGAGGAGCTCGGTCACGCCGCGCACAACGTAGTCCGCAATCACCCCCACCCGCACGTAGCCCAACTCCTCGTAGAATGCCTGCGCCGCCGCGTTGAGGTCGGCAACCAGCAGGAAGACGTTGGGGCCCTGCTTGAAGATCCGCTCCTCCGCGTAGCGCATCAGTGCCCTGCCCACGCCTCGCCCGCGCGCTTCCGGGGCCACGCCCACCCACCGGACGTACCCGCTGTGGTGGAACGTGCCGGCAAGATGGAACCAGATGAACCCCACGGTCTTCCCGGCCTCGCATGCCACGACCAGGACGCCGCCGTCAACCGCGGCAGCACCGCCGCGCCCCTTGGGCGCCAGCGCCCGCCTGAAGGCGCCCCGGGCGCGGGGGAGCGTCTGACCGTAGCGCTGCCACAGCCGCTCTCCCACGACTATCCGCGCGCACGCCTCAACGTCCTCCGCCCGCATGCGCCGGATCCGTATCGCACCCATCAGAACTTCTTATCCGCCACCGCGTCCCGCGTCGCCCGCAACGCCGCCAGCGTCTGCTCGTAGCGATGCAGCGCCACGGACATCGTGATGGCGTCCACCACGGCGAGCTGCGCCATGCGGCTGGCGATCGCTGCACCGCGGATGCCTCCCTCGGACGAGATCGTGTGCAGACGGATCTGCGCAACCTTGTCGATCGGTGACGGCCCGTACCGGGTTATGGCCACCGTCGTCGCCCCGGCCGCCCGCGCCACTCCCAGCGAGTGGACCGTGTCCCGGGTTGAGCCGGAGTCCGAGATGCCAACCGCCACGTCGCCGCGCCGAAGCAGCGCGGCTGAGGCCGCCTGCACGTGCGGGTCCACGAACGCCTGGGCGTCAATGCCGATGCGTAGGAACTTCTGCTGCGCGTCCATCGCGACGATTCCCGACGCGCCCACGCCGTAGAAGTCCACACGCCGTGCCGCGGTGATCGCCTCGACCGCGCTCTCAAGCGCCCTGTCGTCCAGCACGTCCAGGGTCTCCTCAAGGGCCCGGATTGAGATCCCAAACACCTTGCGCTTGACGGCGGAACTGTCGTCGTCCGGCTCGATCTCCTCGTAGATCTGCCGCGGCGGGAGCACCAGGTCTCCCGCCAGCTTGATGCGCAGGTCCTGATACCCGCGGCACCCTATGCGCCGGCACAGGCGCACGACCGTGGCCTCGCTCACGCGGGCACGCCCTGCGACGAGGGTGATCGAGGAATCCAGGACCTGACGGGGGTGCCGCAGGATGTAGGTGGCCAGCCGGCGTTCCGCATCGGCGAGGCGGGGCCGGAGCTCGCGGAGCCGGGTCAGACTACCGATGCCGGCGGGAGACGAGGAAGGCATCGGGATCTCGTTCCCGTCGGGCCCGAAGATATCCTTCTTCCAGGACACGGGGAAGGTGAAAGATTTCTTCATGCCTGTCGGCTGGTCCCCGGAGGGCGAACCGGCGGCGGCAGCGAATCTCCAAGGTGCCGTGGGACGGGTCCACGCAGGCGTCGCGCTGGTCGCTGCGGCGGCCCTGCTGCTGCAGATCGCCCTCACCCGGATCTTCGCCGTGGTGCAG
>JBKJJG010000076.1:0-6826 GCA_046598155.1 bacterium
ATGCTCCGCGTTGTACCGAACCTGGACCTCACGGCGGCGGTTGGTCTCGGCGATCGCCCGGCGCATCGAGTCGGTGACCTCATCGGCGTAGAGGAGCACGCGGCCGCTGATGAGGTAACCGACTCGATGCGCCGGGCGATCGCCGAGACCAACCGCCGCCGTGAGGTCCAGGTTCGGTACAACGCGGAGCATGGGATCACCCCGGCGTCGGTGTCCAAGCCGATCCGCGACATGATTGACCTGCAGCAGGTGGCCGAGGAGATCGAGACCTACCAGCCATCGAGCGAGCTCCTGACCGCGGAGGAGTTGATACGGCTGGCCGAGACGCAGCGGGCGAAGGTGCCATGGGACGTGGCACGGCTGCTGATGCTCTCGCCGGCCGAGTTGGAGCAGACCGTGGAGGCGCTGGAGCGCGCGATGCGACGCGCCGCGGCCGAGCTGCAGTTCGAGAAGGCCGCCGCGCTGCGCGACCAAATCGGTGAACTGCGCAAGGGACTTGGAGAGCCGTTCTTCGCCCCACCACGGCGGGGCGGGAAGAAGCCGCGGGTTGCCCGGAGGTCTGCACACCGTCATGCCAATTGACCGCATCGTTGTCCGCGGAGCCCGCGAACACAATCTTAAGAACGTCACCGTCGAGATCCCGCGCGACCGGCTGGTGGTGCTCACCGGCATCTCCGGCTCGGGGAAGTCATCGCTCGCCTTCGACACGATCTACGCCGAGGGGCAGCGCAAGTACGTTGAGTCGCTCTCGGCCTACGCGCGGCAGTTCCTCGGCCTGATGGAGAAGCCCGACGTGGACGGGATAGACGGTCTGTCGCCGGCGGTTTCGATAGACCAGAAGGGCGCCCCGCGCAACCCACGCTCGACCGTCGGCACCGTGACCGAGATCTATGACTACCTGCGGCTGCTGTACGCCCGCATCGGGCAACCCCACTGCCCGCAGTGCGGCCGCGCGATCAGCCGGCAAACCCGCGAGCAGATCGTGGACCGGGTCCTGGCGCTGGAAGAGGGCACGCGGGTGCAGGTGCTGGGCCCGATTGTCCGCGGCCGCAAGGGCGAGTACCGCCAGCTCTTCGACGATCTCCGGCGACAGGGGTTCGCGCGGGTTCGCGCCGACGGGTTGATCTACGACCTCTCCGAAGAGATACCGCTCGACAAGAACCGGAAGCACAGCATCGAGGTTGTGGTGGACCGGCTGGTCATCCACGCCGACGTGCGCGCGCGGCTGGCGGACTCGGTCGAGACGGCGCTGAAGCTTGGGCAGGGCATCGCGTACGTGGACGTTCAGCGCGACGGCGAGGGCGCCGCCGCCCGCCGGCCCGCGCGCCGCGCCGCCCACTCGGGGAACGGCGACGGCCTGATGGTTTTCAGCCAGCAGTTCGCCTGTCCCGAGTGCGGGATCAGCCTGCCCGAGATCGAGCCGCGCGTCTTCTCGTTCAACAGTCCTTACGGCGCCTGTGCGACCTGCACCGGGTTGGGCTTCCGCCAGGAGCTGGACGAGGCCCTCGTCCTCGACCGCGGCAAGAGCCTGCTCGACGGGGCGGTGGCGCCATGGGCGGCATCCACCAGCGATTACTATCAGGAACTGCTCATCTCGCTGGCCGCGCACTTCAAGGTGGACATGAAGACGCCGGTGCGCCGCCTCCCCGGGGCGTTCGTGGAGGTGCTGCTGCACGGGTCGGACGAGCCGCTGCGCGTGCGCTACCACAACAAGTGGGGCGCGCTGCGCGCCTACGAGACTCGGTTTGAGGGCGTGCTCCGGCAGCTCGATCGCCGCTATAAGGAAACCGACTCCGAGTACGTGCGCGAGGAGATCGAGCGGTACATGACCAGCCTGCCGTGTCCCGCGTGCCGGGGGACCCGGCTGAAGCCCGAGGCATTGAGCGTGCGCGTCGGCGGCCGCACCATTGCCGAGGCCACGGCCCTCGACGTACGCGCGTCGGCGGAATTCTTCGCAGGGCTGTCCCTCTCGGAGCGCGAGCGTCTGATAGCCCGCCAGATCCTGAAGGAGATCCGATCCCGCCTGGGCTTTCTGGTCAACGTGGGGCTCGGCTACCTGACGCTGGACCGCACGGCCAACACCCTCTCTGGCGGCGAGGCCCAGCGCATCCGCCTGGCGACGCAGATCGGCAGCGGGCTGATGGGAGTGCTCTACGTCCTGGATGAGCCCAGCGTCGGACTGCACCAGCGCGACAACCGCCGGTTGCTGGATACCCTTCAGGGCCTCCGCGATCTGGGGAACACGATCCTGGTCGTCGAGCACGACGAGGAGACGATCCGCACCGCCGACTGGGTGGTGGACATCGGTCCGGGCGCCGGCGCCGAGGGCGGACGCGTCGTGGTGGCGGGTCCGCCGGCGGTCGTGGCCAAGCACCCCGACTCGGTGACGGGACAGTTTCTTTCCGGCCGGCGGAGCATCGCGATCCCAAAGCAGCGGCGGGCAGGGGCCGGCCACGCTCTGGTGATCCGGGGGGCGCGCCAGCACAACCTCAAGGGCGTTGACGTCCGCGTCCCGCTGGGGATGTTCGTGGCGGTAACCGGCGTCTCGGGCTCGGGCAAGTCCACGCTGATAGACGAGATCCTGTACCGGGCGCTGAGCAGCCACCTGTACGGCACGCGCGTCCGGCCCGGAGCGCACGATCGCATCGAAGGGCTGGAGCACGTGGACAAGGTGATCGAGATTGACCAGTCGCCGATCGGACGGACGCCGCGCAGCAACCCGGCAACCTACACCAAGACGTTCGACCTGATCCGCGACCTCTTCGCGCAGACGACCGAGGCCCGGATCCGCGGCTACGGGCCGGGCCGGTTCTCGTTCAACGTGCGCGGCGGCAGGTGCGAGGCGTGTGAGGGCGACGGGATCGTCAGGATCGAGATGCACTTCCTTCCCGACGTGTACGTGCCGTGCGAGGTCTGCAAGGGGTCGCGCTACAACCGGGAGACCCTCGAGGTCACCTACCGGGGCAGGACGGTCAGCGGAGTACTCGATCTCACGGTGAGCGAAGCCCTGGTTTTCTTCGAGGCGATCCCGCGCATTCGCCGCAAGCTGCAGACCCTGGAGGACGTGGGCCTCGGCTACATCAAGCTCGGCCAGCCGGCGACCACGCTGTCGGGAGGCGAGGCTCAGCGTGTGAAGCTGGCCACCGAGCTGTCCCGGCGCGATACTGGCCAGACCCTCTACATCCTCGACGAGCCAACCGTCGGGCTGCACTTTGCCGACGTGGAGCGGCTGCTGGGGGTGCTGCACCGGCTGGTGGACGTCGGGAACACCGTCGTGGTAATCGAGCACAACCTCGACGTCATCAAGACCGCCGACTGGATCATTGACCTCGGCCCAGAGGGCGGCGAGGGCGGCGGTGAGGTCGTCGCCGAGGGCCCGCCCGAGGCGGTCGCGCGCGCGGCCGGGTCGCACACAGGGCGGTTCATGAAACGCGTGCTTGGGAACGGGCCGGTGCCGGCGCGTTCCGCGGCCAGGCGGTAGGAGCCGCCGTGCCCGGCCGCGTGCTGCCTTCCGGCTCACTGCTGGCTACGGTCAGGCTCCTGCCCAGGCGTCCCGGCGTCTACCTGTTCAAGGACGGTGCCGGCCGCGTGCTGTACGTGGGGAAGGCCGCGTCGCTGCGCGCCCGTGTCCGCCAGTACGCCCAGGAGCCCTCTGCCCAGTCCAATCCCCGGCTCCGCCTGCTGGTTCCCAAGATTGCCGCCGTGGACACAATCGTCACGGCGAACGAGGTCGAGGCCCTAATCCTCGAGACCAATCTGATCAAGCAGCACCAGCCGCCGTACAACATCCGCATGGCCGACGACAAGGCATATCCGTACGTCAAGTTGACCGGAGAACCCTATCCCAGGATCGTCATGACCCGCAAGGTCGTGCGCGACGGCGGCCGGTACTTCGGTCCCTATCCCTACCATGAGCCCAAGTTGATCGGCCGGACGATCCGCTCGATTCGCCGGCTGTTCCAGTTGCGGACCTGTTCGATCGAGATCACCCGCGCCCTTCCCCGGCCGTGTCTTGACCACGCCATGGGGCTGTGCAGCGCGCCCTGCGTTGCCTGGGGTGCACAGATCGAGGCGTACCAGGAGCAGGTCCGGCAGGCCGCGTTCTTCCTGGAGGGGAGGCGGGAAGACCTCCTCGAAGATCTGCGCGCGCAGATGGCAGCCGCCGCCGAGGCGATGGAGTTCGAGAGGGCGGCCCAGCTGCGCGATCAGATCCAGGCGATGGAGGCGATCGGTGAACGACAGCGCATCACCACGCCCAAACTCGAGGACCGCGACATCGCCGCGGTGGTTCAGTCCGGCGATCTGGCCTGCGTTGAGGTCATCACGATCCGTGCCGGCCGAATCCAGGATCAAGAGCACGTGCTGCTCGCCGGCGCGCGGGGAATGGAACCAGGGGAAGTCCTGGCACAGGTCCTGGCGCGGCGGTACAGCGACCTGCCCGTGCTGCCCAGGGAGCTGCTTGTGGACGTAGAGCCCGAAGGTCGCGCCGCGCTGGAGGCGTGGCTCAGCGCCCGGCGGGGCAGCCGCGTGGAGGTGGAGGTGCCCCGGCGGGGCGACCGCCGCCGGCTGGTCGAGCTGGCACGCGAGAACGCCGCGCTCTGCCTGCAGCAGGCGCGCGCCCGCGAGGTGGGGCCGTTCGGCGTGGGCGTGGCCGAGCTTCAAGAGGCGCTCGGGCTGGAGGCCGCGCCGTTCCGCATCGAGGGATACGACATCAGCCACTTTCAGGGCGGTGAGGCGATCGGCTCGCTCGTGGTGTTCGAGGGGGGCCGGCCGCGCAAGGCGGACTACCGGCAGTTTCGGATGCGCGCCTCGGGCGAAGGTGATGACTACGCGATGCTGCAGGAGGTGATCCGGCGCCGCTTCGTCCGGGCTCGGGCCGAGCAGGAGCAGCTCGACCGCGGCGAGCCGGTACGCCCCCGGTGGTCGGTTATGCCCGACCTGATCCTGGTGGACGGCGGACGGGGACAGCTCAACGCCGCGATCGAGGTGCTATTCGAGCACAACGTGGCGGTGCCGGTGGTGGGGCTGGCCAAGGAGCAAGAGGAGATCTACCTAACCGGCCGGCCCGAGCCGCTGCGCCTTCCCGCCGACTCGCAGGCGCTGAACCTAGTCCGGCACCTGCGCGACGAGGCCCACCGGTTCGCCAACGCGGCAGGCCGGCGGCTCCGGGAGCGGCGGATCGTGTTCTCGGTTCTGGACGAGATCCCGGGGATCGGCGAGCGGCGCAAGCGGGATCTAATCCGTCGTTTTGGGTCCGTGCGCGGCGTGCGGGCCGCCCCGGTGGAGGCACTGGCCGAGGTGCTGGGCGCGAAGCTGGCCGCGCGCGTGACGGTCCACCTGGCCGGTACCGCGTCCCAGGCCCCCCTTGACGGCGCCACGGTAGATGGTACCATATAGCCATAGTTTGCGCTATGTGGGGGTGTGGGATGAGACTCGTGTCGACGGCCGAACTGAAGAACCGGACGAATGAGGTGCTGCGCACGGCGCAGGCAGGGGAACCGATAATCATCACGCGCCACGGTCGGCCCGTGGCCTCGCTGATGGGCCTAGCCGGAGGAGATCTGGCAGGCCTGCCAGGCCGGGCGGCGGCCGCGCGCGCGCCCTCAGGTGGATATGCCTATTCTGCCTTCGTGCTGCCTTTCGGAACGTTCTACGTGGCGTTTGGACCCCTCGGGCCTGCCTTCGCCAGGATTGCCGCCTCGCCCGACACGTTCGAGCGTGACGCCGCGCGCTACCTCGGCACGCCGGTACGCCGCGCTGCCCCGCCCCGATGGCTGAGCGGGGCGGTCAGGGGAGCGGTGGGGGTCCGCAGGGTGTTCGGCGGGCCCGTGGATCTTGCCCGCGCCGGACCGTTCGAGCGGGAGGTTCTGGCGGCTCTGCGCCGGATTCCCGCCGGCCAGGTTAGGACCTACGGCGAGATCGCGCGCGCCGTGGGGCAGCCGGGTGCGGCGCGGGCCGTGGGTACCGCCTGCGCCCGCAACCCCGTGCCGTTGCTCATCCCGTGCCACCGCGTGGTGCGCAGCGACGGCGGCCTGGGCGGGTACTCGCTGACCGGAGGCGTCGGCCTCAAGCGGCGCCTGCTCGAGTCCGAGGGCGCGCTCTCGAACGCGCCGCGCCCGCAGGGGGCCAACCGCGCGCGGTGAGGATCCAGGGATGCCCTTGATGCCCGCGGTTGTGCTGGAACGGGTGACGCGCCGCTTCCCCTCCCGGGGCGGAGAGCGCGGGCGCGATATCGTGGCGCTGGAGGGCATTAGCCTCACGGTGGCTGCCGGAGGCATCTTCGGCCTGCTCGGCCCCAACGGCGCAGGGAAGACCACGCTGCTGCGCCTGGTAAGCACCCTGCTCGTGCCTTCCCGTGGCCGCATCGCGGTAATGGGAAGCGATACGAGGCGCGATCCCGAGGCCGTGCGCCGCCGGATCGGCGCGGTGCTGGGAGGCGAGCGGTCGGTCTACTGGCGCCTGAGCGGGCGCGAAAATCTACTGTACGCAGGGGCGCTGCACGACCTGCCGTTTCGGGTCGCGGCAGGCCGTGCGGACGAACTGCTCCGCATGGTGGCGTTGACCGACCGCGCGGATGACCTGGTGGAGCGGTACAGCAGCGGCATGCGCCAGCGCCTGGCGCTTGCGCGCGCGCTGGTGCACGACCCCGCGCTGCTGATCCTGGATGAACCGACCGCGGGCCTGGACCCGCAGGCGGCCGCAGAGGTCCGCACGCTTCTGGCGGCGCTGGCCCGCGATGGTGGGCGCACGGTCCTGATCGCTACCCACAACCTGGACGAAGCCGACCGCCTCTGCGGAACCGTTGCTATCTTAGACCGGGGGTGCC
>JBKJJG010000205.1:0-2524 GCA_046598155.1 bacterium
ATCAAGCACTACACCTCCAACATCTCCGCGGTGGTCACGGTATTCGACGACGGTGGATCGTCGGGCCGGCTGCGCCGGGAACTGGGCATCCTACCGCCCGGTGACATCCGCCACTGCCTGGTGGCGCTGGCCGAGGTCGAGCCGCTGATGACCCGGCTGTTCGAGTACCGGTTTCGCGGCGGCGCGCTCGACGGCCACGCCTTTGGCAACCTGTTCATCGCCAGTCTCACAGGTGTAACCGGGGACCTCGAACTGGCGGTGAAGGAGACCAGCAAGGTTCTCAAGATCCGGGGGCGCGTGCTGCCCGCCACCGGTCACGACGTGGTGCTGGTAGCCGAGATGGCCGACGGCCGCCAGGTCGAGGGCGAGTCCGTCATCACGGCCGCGCGCGGCAGGATCCGCCGCGTCTCACTGCGCCCTCCTGACGTTTTCCCCCTCCCCGAGGTGCTGGAGGCAATCGCGGAGGCCGACTTGATCCTGCTCGGTCCGGGCAGTCTCTACACCAGCGTCATCCCCAACCTGCTGGTTCGTGGGGTGGCCGAGGCGCTGCGGGAGTCCCAGGCCCCTCGGGTCTACATCTGCAACGTGATGACCCAGCCGGGAGAAACCGATGGGTACTCCGCGGCCGACCACGTGCGCGCGATCTTCGCACACACCGCACCAGAACTCTTCACCTACGTGATCGTCAACACCCAGGCCCCGCAGAACCAGGCTCTGCTCGAACGCTACGCCGCCGAGGGGAGCGTGCCCGTGAAGCCGACCCTATCCGAACTGGAGGCGATGGGTTTGATTCCGGTTGGGTTTTCCCTGATGAGCGAGGAGGAGCTGCTTCGCCACGACCCGCTCCGCCTTGCAACCGCCGTCCTACGTGTTATGGAGATGGCCGGCGCCCACCCAGGGAGGTTCGCTCTCCGCCATGGATGACGTGCTTCCGCCCGCAGAGCCGTTCCGGATCAAGACCGTGGAGGGTATTCGCCGGTTGACCCGCGACCAGCGCCTGCGCGCGCTGGAGGCCGCTTGCCACAACCTGTTCCTGCTCAAGTCCGAGGACGTCTACATAGATCTGCTGACGGACAGCGGGACCGGGGCGATGAGCGACCGGCAGTGGGCGGCGATGATGGCTGGCGACGAGGCCTACGCTGGAAGCCGAAGCTTCGATCGGCTTGCGGAGTCCGCATCCGAGGTGATGGGATTCCCCTACCTGATACCCGCGCACCAGGGCAGGGGGGCCGAGCACGTTCTCTTCTCCGCGCTCGTGGCTCCGGGCCAGCAGGTGATCGGCAATGTCCACTTCGACACCACGCGCGCCCACATCGAGCACCGGCAGGCGGTGGCGCTCGACCTGGCGGTGGAGGAGATCTACGACGCGCAGGATCGCTCGCCGTTCAAGGGCAACCTGGACGTGGAGCGCGCCGAGGCGCACATCCGCAGGGTCGGGAGAAACGCGGTGCCGCTCATCCTTGTGACGGTGACCTGCAACTCCGGTGGTGGGCAGCCCGTTTCGATGGCGAACCTGACCGCGGTGCGGGCGCTAGCGGACCGCTGGGGGATACCGTTCTTCCTGGACGCCTGCCGGTTCGCCGAGAACGCCTACTTCATCCAGCAACGGGAGCCAGGGTACGCGGGGAAGACGGCGGCCTCGATCGCGCGCGAGATGTGCAACCTGGCCGACGGCTGCACCTTCAGCGCCAAGAAGGACGGGCTTGCCAACATCGGCGGCTTCGTGGCGTTTCGTGACGCCTCTCTCTACCAGAAGGCGGTCCCGTGGGCGATCCTCTTCGAAGGGTTCCTGACCTACGGCGGCCTGGCCGGCCGCGACCTGGAGGCCATCGCGGTAGGCCTGAGGGAGGTGGTGGAGCAGCCGTACCTGGAGTGGCGCATCGGCCAGGTTGCGCGGCTAGCAGAAGGCCTGTGCGCGGCGGGCGTTCCATTGGTTGAGCCGGCAGGTGGACACGCGGTGTTCCTGGACGCGCGGCGGTTCTTGCCGCACGTTCCGCAGACGGCCTACCCGGCGCAGTCACTGGCCTGCGAGCTCTACGCCGACGGCGGCGTCCGCGGGGTCGAGGTGGGCGGCGTCATGGCCGGGCGCGATCCGAAGACCGGGCAGGAGCGCTTCCCCCGCCTGGAGATGGTCCGGCTGGCGGTGCCGCGCCGCGTCTACACCGACGCCCACATGGCGGTTGTCGTCGAGGCCGCCCGCCTCACGCTGGCCCGCAGCGCACGGATTGGCGGTCTACGGATCGTCCATGAGCCCCCGGTGCTCCGTCACTTCTCCGCGCACTTTGCTCCGGTGCCGCTCTCGGATCTGCCGCGGGACCAGGAAGCGCGCGCGGCGTGGGGTTCTTGACACTCCGTGCCTGAGCGGATACGCTGGCGTGGGTTTGAAGGTCCGATGCGGAACTGCTCCGATCTGCACGTCCATCCCGTTCGTGTTGGGTTCACGCAGCGGCCACCCGCGCACTGGAGAGGGGCATGCTGCTTCTAGACTGGCTCTATGTTGCAGCGTTCGCGGTCGTCGGCATGC
>JBKJJG010000259.1:0-9122 GCA_046598155.1 bacterium
CTGACGGTGGAGGAGGGCTACCAGGCCGCCCGGCTGGTGGCGCTCAACTGCCTGGCCTCCGTGAAGGAGGCGCTGGGCGATCTCGACCGCGTGAAGCGGGTGGTGAAGCTGCTGGGCATGGTCAACTGCGCGCCGGAGTTCGGGCAGCAGCCCGAGGTGATCAACGGCGCCTCGGACCTGCTGGTGGAGCTGTACGGAGATGCCGGGCGACACGCCCGATCGGCGGTCGGGATGAACGCGTTGCCGCGGGGGATCGCGGTGGAGATCGAGATGATCCTGGAGGTCGAGTAGGGCCGAGTCTGTTCCTGGCGCTCAGGGCGACGGCCGGAACGTCACCACTTCCGGTTCCCCACCTAGATACACCTCTGACCGCGCGGGTGTCGTCCGCGCCACCACCCGGCCGCGCGAGATGACCACCACCCGTGGGGCGATGCGCCGCACGGCATCCTCGGGCGTCGGCGCGTCCCAGACCACCAGGTCCGCCTGGCTGCCCTCGGCCAGGCCGTACTCGTCCAGACCGAAGCAGGCGGGCGCGCGCGTGGTCACCATCTCCAGGAGGGTGCGCACCTCCTCGTGTCCCGACATCTGCCCGTAGTGCGCCATTACGAAGCACGCTTGCAGGGGATCGCCAACGCCGAGCGGGTACCAGGGATCCATGATCGAGTCGTGCCCGATGCACACGTTGATGCCGGCGGCCAGCAGCTCCTTGACCCGCGTGAACCCGCGTCTAATCGGGTAGGCGTCGAACCGGCCCTGCAGCACCGAGTTGTCGAGTGGGTTGGTGACGATGTGCACGCCGGCCTGCCGCATCCAGCGGATCAGGCGGTGGGCGTAGGCGTTGTTGTAGGAGTGCATCGCGGTGGCGTGGCTGGCGGTCACGCGGCCCTGCAGGCCCAGCCGGATCGTCTCTGCGGCGACCAGTTCCAGGAACCGGCTCTGGTCGTCGTCGGTCTCGTCGCAGTGCAGGTCGGCCCGCAGCCCCCGCTCGGCGGCCAGGCGCAGCGCGGTCTTGACGTCGCGCTCGCCGTACTCGCGCGTCCACTCGTAGTGCGGGATGCCCCCGACCAAGTCTGCCCCGAGGTCCAGCGCCTGGACCATCAACGCCTCGCCGTCGGGGAACGAGTAGATGCCCTGCTGCGGGAAGGCCACTATCTGGATCGTGACCACACCTCTCCAGGCCTCGCGGACCTCGAGCAGCGCCCGCAGGGCCACAAGGGCCGGATCGCACACGTCCACGTGCGTGCGGATGTGGGTAACGCCACAGGCCAGCATCCAACGGATGGCTTGGTCCGCCCGCCGGACCACGTCCTTGCGCGTGAGCGTCTTGACCCGCTCGCCCCAGATCTCGATCCCCTCGAACAGCGAGCCAGTGAGGTTGTGGCGGGGCTGGCCCACGGTGAGCACGGCGTCGAGATGAACGTGCGTCTCGACCAGCGAGGGGGTGACCAGCCTGCTGGCGGCGTCTATCTCGTGGGGCGCGGTCTCCGCGATTGCGGGGCCGATCCGCGCGATCCGCTTGCCGCGGATGCCGATGTCCACGGGCTGCGCGGCGCCCGCGACCGTCGCCTGCCTGATGATGAGGTCCAAAGCGCTCACCTCGCCCGCGAAGGAGCGGCTGCCAGTGGGATAGAAGAATGGTTGGATTCCCGTGACCAGATTACCTTCTCTTCTTGAGATGCGCGGTATCGCCAAACGGTTCGGCGAGGTCGTCGCCCTCGACGGGGTGGAGTTCGACCTGCGCGCCGGCGAGATCCACGGCCTGCTGGGCGAGAACGGCGCCGGCAAGACCACCCTGATGAACGTGCTGAGTGGCCTCTACCGCGCGGACGCCGGGCAGATCCGTCTGGACGGCCGGCCGGTCGCGATCGTGGCGCCCAGGGACGCGGTGGCGGCGGGCATCGGCATGGTGCACCAGCACTCCGAGTTGGTGGGGCACTTCTCCGCGCTGGAGAACGTGATCCTCGGGCGCGAAGGCGGTGGCGCGTTCCTCCGGCTGGCCCGGCGTCGCGCAGAGGTCGGGGCCCTGGCCGAGCGCTTCGGCCTCGCGGTGGATCTCGACGCGGCGGTCCGGTCCCTGCCGGTCGGCGTCCAGCAGAAGGTCGAGATCCTGAAGGCCCTCTACGGGGGCGCGCGCATCCTGATCCTGGACGAGCCCACCACCCTCCTGACGCCTCAGGAGGTGGAAACGCTGTTTCGGACCCTCCGCGAGGTTACCGCCGGCGGTGTCACCGTGGTCTTTATCACCCACAAGATCCGCGAGGTGCTGGCCGCGTGCGACCGGATCACCGTGATGCGGCGGGGCCGCGTGGTGGCCACCCTGGCGCGGGGCCAGGCCGATGCGGCCGGGCTGGTCGAGCTGATGATCGGCGGACGCCTCCCGGAGGTCGCTCCCGAGATTCCACCCACGGGAGGAGCCCCGGTCCTCGTGCTCGATCGCGTCTGCGCGAGTGACGAGCGGGGCACGGAGATGATCCGCGACGCCACGCTCACGCTCGCGTCCGGTGAGCTGGTCGGTCTCGCCGGAGTGTCCGGCAACGGTCAGCGCGAGCTGGGCGAGATCATCGTCGGCCTGCGCCGGCCGGCATCGGGCCGGGTGCTCCTGGACGGGACGGACGTGACCGCGACGACCGTGGCCGATCGCCTGGTCCGAGGGGTCGCTTTCATACCCGAAGACCGAATCGGGGAGGGGATCCTCCCCCGGGGGAGCGTCGCGGACACGCTGCTGCTAGGGCTGCAGCGCGTCGTCTTCCCGGGGTGGCGGTACGACCGTCGCGTCGCGCTCGACCTGGCCGGCCGGGCTATCGCGGAGTTCCGGATCCTCTGCAGTAGCCCCGAGGCGCCGACCGCGTCGCTATCGGGTGGCAACATCCAGAAGGTGCTGGCCGCGCGCGCGCTGGCCATCGGCGAGCATACCGCCGGACGCCTGCTCGTGGCGATGAACCCCACGCGCGGGCTCGACGTGCCCTCGGCGCGGTTCATCCACGAGCGGATGCGGGCATTCCGGCGCCGCGGCGGGGCCGTGCTCGTCGCCTCCGAGGATCTCGACGAGCTGATGGCCCTGTGCGACCGAATCGTGGTGCTGGCCTCCGGCCGGCTGGTCGGCAGCTTCGGGCGCGAGGCGTTCGACGCGTACAGGATCGGCGCCCTGATGACGGGTGGTGCGGGGTAATGGCCCGACCGGCGGTGCGGCGCCCTGCGCTGCTCTCCGAGGCCGCGGTCTACGGGCTGGCGATCCTGGCCGCGCTGCTCACGAGTGGGCTGTTCGTCGCGCTGCTGGGCGGCAACGTGGCGGTGGCGTTCGCCACCATCGCGACCTCGGCCTTCGGCAGCGTCGCCGGCGTCGCGCAGACGCTCAACAAGGCCACACCGCTGATGCTGGGCGGCCTTGCCGTCGTGCTGGGGATGCGCGGCGGATACGTGAACATCGGGGTGGACGGCCAGATCTACGCCGGCGCGATCGCCGCCACCGGCCTGGCGCTGGCCGTCGGCGAGCTGCGCTGGTCTCCGGTGCTGCTGGTGCCGCTGGTGCTGCTGGCCGGGCTTGCCGGCGGCGCGCTGCTGGGCCTGATCCCGGCGGCGCTGCGGGCGCGGTTTGGCGTCAGCGAGATCTTCGTCACCGTCATGCTGAACTTCATCGCGCTGTTCTTCACGGAGTACCTGGCCACCGGGCCGTGGAACGATCCGATGGCCGGGGAGGCGATCACCCGCCTGATCCCGCCAGAGGCGCGGCTGCCGATGATGCTGACGCGGGCCGGGGCACACTCGGGGATCCTGGTGGCGCTGGCAGCCGGGGTAGCGCTCGCCTGGATGCTGGACCGGACCGTCCTGGGATACCACATCCGGGCGGTGGGCGACAACCCCCGTGCCGCGCGGATCGGCGGCATCTCGATCGCTGCGGTCACGATGGTCACGCTGCCGCTCTCGGGTGCGCTGGGCGGGCTGGCCGGCGCGATCGAGGTCGCGGGATTCCACCACCGTCTGATCCTGGGGCTGACGCCCGGCTATGGGGCGATGGCGATCCTGATCGCCGTGATAGCCCGCCGCCATCCGGTCGGCGCGATGGTGGCGGCGTTGCTTTTCGCGGGTCTCCTGGTCGGGTCCGACTCGCTGCAGCGCTCCATAGGGCTGCCGGCCAGCGCGGTCTTCGTGTTCCAGGCGGTCGTCCTGCTGGTGCTCCTGGCGGCGGAAGGCTGGCGCGCCACCATGGAGCGCCGGGCGGTCCCCCGGGCCGCGTCCCCGGCAGTGGAGCCCGCGTCATGAGCCCGTGGTTCTTCGTAGACCCCGAACTGCTGCGGCTGGCGGTGATGATGAGCGTGCCGCTGATCTTCGCCGCGGTCGGGGAGGCGATAACCGAACGCGGGGGGGTCCTGAACCTGTCCATCGAGGGCACGGTGCTGCTCGGTGCCGTGGCGGGGTTCCTGGGTGCCTTCTTCACCGGGCGGCTCGAGATCGGGATGGCCGCAGGGATGCTCGCCGGCGGCCTGGTGGCCGCCGTGCTGGCCTACTACGCGATCGCGCTGCAGCGCGATCAGATCACCGTGGGTCTCACCCTGTTCGTGATGACGCTGGGCCTGGCCTCGCTGCTGTACCGTTACTTCGTGGGTGTGCAGTTCGTCCCCCAGCGCATTCCCACGCTGCCGATCGTCGCCCTGCCGGGCCTGAGCGCCATTCCGTTCGCCGGCACCGTCCTGTTCACGCAGCACGTGCTGGTGTACGCGGCGCTGCTCCTCGTGGCCCTGGCGCACGTGGTCCTGATGCACACGCCGTTGGGCCTCCGGCTGCGCGCCGCGGGCGAGAACCCGCGGGCCGCCGACACCGTGGGCGTTGATATCTTCCGCCTGCGATACGCGGCGACGGTCGCCGGAGGAATGCTCATCGGGCTGGCCGGCGCTGCCCTGCCCATGACGATCACCGGGACGTTCACCGAAGGCATGAGCGCGGGCCGAGGGTGGATCGCGTTGATGCTGGTGATCTTCGGCCGCTGGCGGCCGGGCACGATCCTGGCCGGCGCGCTGCTGTTCGCCTACGTCGAGGCACTGCAGTTCCGGCTGGCGCTCACCGCACGGGGGGTCCCGACGCAGTTCCTGCTGATGCTGCCGTACCTGTTTGCCATCGCCGTGTTGGTGAGGGTGTACCGGGGCGCCCAGGCGCCGCAGGCGCTGGGCCGGGTCTACGACCGCGAATCTCGCGCCTGACGCACGGGCGCGCGGAACGATGACGGAGGAGGGGTAGACGATGCGACACGCACGCAGACGATTGATCGTGGGGGCGCTGATCGCGGTGCTCGCCGCCGGCATTTGGCCGCTGACCCCGGCTAGTGGCGGGGCGACGAAGCCGCGCATGGCGATGATCCTGCCTGGAACGATCCAGGACGCGGACTTCAACTTCGTGGGTTACCAGGCGCTCCTGGAGGTGCAGACGACGCTGGGCGTCGAGGTGGCGCACTCGGAACAGGTGGCCGTGGCCGACGCCGAGCGGGTGGCGCGCGAGTATGCCAACGCCGGGTACAAGATCATAGCCTTCCACGGCGGGCAGTACGTCACCATCGTTCAGAAGCTCGCCCCGCTGTTCTCGGACGTCGTGTGGATCATCGAATCGAGCGGGCAGTTGCCCAACCTGCCGCCCAACGTGTGGAACATCGGTCGGAAGTTCTACGAGGGCTTCTACGCCCTGGGCGTGCTTGCGGCGCTCTCGACGAAGACCAACAAGATCGGGTTCCTCTCCGGGATCCGCCTGCCCGACTTCATCGCCTCGCTGAACGCGGTATTGCAGGCGGTCGAGAAGTACAACCGCAACGCCGAGGTCCTCTATGCCTTCGTGGGCGACCAGAACGACCCGGTGCGGGCACGCCAGGGCGCCGAGACGCAGATCGCGGCCGGCGTGGACTTCATCATCATCGTCGTCAATCTGGGCGCCGTGGGGGTCATCGAGGCCGCCCGTGCCTCGCGGCGGCCGGTGCTGCTCACGACGTTCTACACCGACAAGACCAGCCTGGCCCCGCAGCACTTCGCCTCGTCGCTGCTGCTCAACTTCCAGCGGCCATACACCGAGGTCACTCGCCGAATCCTCCGGGGTGAGCGCGGCGGGTACTACGAGATGCGGCCCGGGGCAGGCATGGCGCTGCTCCCGCCGAAGAACGTTCCTGCGGAGGTGACCCAGAAGGTCAACGAGGTGTTCCGCGCGATCGTCCGGCGCGAGGAGAAGATTGATGAGGTAATCGACCGCGTCGTCGAGCGGCGGCGGTAGGCCGCCAGATGTATGCGGCTTCGGACGGGGGGAATCACAGACGGAGGTGAACGGATGAAGCCCTTTGATCTGTCAAGAGCACGGGTCCTAGACCTCTCGCAGAACTTCAGCATGGACTCGCCGCCCTTTGCCTACTACGAAGGCCCCATCATCAAGTGGGTCAAGAAGATGGCCTTCGAGGGCGTCAACGCCCAGCACATCAGCACGACGAACCACATCGCGACCCACCTGGACGCGCCGCTGCACTTCAACGACCCGGGGCCGGACGTGGCAGGGATCCCGATCGGCACCCTTGTAGGCCCCGCGTGCATCGTGGACCTGCAGCAGTTCGGGATTGGCGACTACGACATCTACGGGTCTAAGCACTTCGAGCAATGGGAGAAGAAGTACAACACCAAGATCGAGCGCGGCGACATCCTGGTCATCCACACCGGCTACCACGCCTACTACAACGAGGACTGGTCCGAGCACACCAAGAAGCAGCATGCCGATGCCCGGCCCGACCTGCCGCGGGCGTTCCTGCGCCATCCAGGCCCGCAGGCCGAGTTCTGCGATTGGGTACTCGCCCGCGGCATCCGATGGATGGCCGTTGACGCCATCTCGACCGACCACCCGTTCAACACTAAGGTGCGTGACGCTCGCCGCGACCTGATCCCCGAGGTAGAGGCCAAGATCGGCATGACGATGGACCAGGCGTTCCCCTGGCCGAAGGACTACCAGGCCACGCACACGCGGCTCTTCCCCAAGGGCGTCTTCCACATGGAGAACGTGGGCGGGGACGTTGACTTGGTCCTCAACCAGCGCGTCTGGGTGGGCTGCTTCCCGTTCCGGTTCAAGGGTGGCGAGGCGGCGTTCTGCCGTTTCGTGGCGTTCATGGAAGGGTAGAAGACGGGACGGGCACCCGCTGCTGATGAGAACGCCGCTGGAAGGTCTCCTGGTCGTTGACCTGACCCGGGCGCTGGCCGGGCCTTATTGCACCCTCATGCTGGGCGATTTCGGCGCCCGCGTGATCAAGATCGAGGTCCCCACCGGCGGAGATGACACCCGCGGGTGGGGGCCTCCGTTCCTTTCCGGTGAGAGCGCCTACTTCCTGGGCATCAACCGCAACAAGGAGAGTCTCACCCTGGATCTCAAGACGTCCGAGGGCCAACAGGTGCTGGGTCGGCTCATCGCGCGGGCGGACGTGCTGGTGGAGAACTTCCGCCCCGGCATCATGGAGCGCCTGGGATTCGCATATCCCTCCGTGCGAGTCCTGAACCCCGGCCTGGTATACTGCTCCATCTCCGGGTTCGGGCAGGACGGCCCCTACCGCGAGCGCACCGCCTACGATCTCATCCTCCAGGGGATGGGAGGACTGATGGGAATCACCGGCGAGGAGGGCGGGCCGCCGGTGAAGGTAGGGGTCGCCGTGACCGACATCGCCGCAGGCATGTTTGCGGCCTACGGGATCCTGGCGGCGCTGCGCGTGCGCGACCGCACCGGAGGGGGCCAACTGGTGGACGTGTCCATGCTGGACGGCCAGGTGGCATGGATGACCTACCAGGCCGGCCACTACTTCGCCACCAACGAGAACCCGAAGCGTCTGGGCAGCGCGCACCCGTCCATCGTTCCCTACCAGGCTTTCCGCACGCAAGATGGGTACGTCAACGTTGCCGTGGGCAGCGAGGCGATCTGGGGCCGGTTCGTGATGGCGGTTGGGGCTCCGGAGCTGGCCGACGATCCCCGGTTCCGCGCTAATCCAGACCGCGTGGCGCACCGCGACGCGCTGATCGCGCGCCTGGAGGAGCTCTTTGCCGTGCGCACGACCGAAGCCTGGGTGGCGGCGTTCGAGGAGGCCGGGGTGCCCTGCGGCCCCATCTACCTGCTCTCGGACCTCTTCAGCGACCCCCAGGTGCACCACAGGGCCATGGTGGTGGAGATGGATCACCCGCGGTCCGGTCGGATCAGGCAGACCGGCGTTCCCGTGAAGCTCTCGGCGACCCCGGGACGCATCGTTTCGCCTCCGCCGGTACTGGGAGAGCACACCGACGCGATCCTGGCAGAACTTGGCTACGACGCCGAGGCGGTTCGGGGCATGCGCCGCGCCGGCGCAATCTGAGATCTCCAGTCCAGAGAGGCCGCGCCATGGCTGAAGCCGAACGCTGTCCGGAATGTCAGACCGAGACCGCCCGCGGCACGCTGAAGTCTGCCCTTTGGATGTGTCCTTCGTGCGGGTGGCACCTTACCATGCCGGCCCGCGACCGGATCGAGGCCCTGGCCGACCCGCGGACGTTCAAGGAACTCGCCCGCGGCCTGGTGTCGGTGGACCCGCTCAAGTTCACGGATCAGCGCGCCTACCGGGCACGGCTGCTGGAAGCCCGCAGGCAGACCGGGCTGCGCGAGGCGGTGGTGACCGGCGTTGCCCGGATAGACGGGCTGCCGGTGGTCCTCGCCGTTTTCGACTTCGCGTTTCTCGGCGGGACGATGGGCTCGGTGGTAGGCGAGAAGATCGCCGACGCGTTCGAGGTTGCCACCCGGCGTCGCTGGCCGGTGGTGTCGGTTACCTCAAGCGGCGGCGCCCGGATGCAGGAGGGGATGCTTTCCCTGATGCAGATGGTCAAGACCGCGGCGGCGCGCGGGCGCCATCACGCCGCGGGATTGGCCCACGTCTCGGTGCTCGCCCACCCGACCTTCGGGGGCGTGGCCGCGAGCTTCGCCTCTCTGGGCGACGTGCTGATCGCTGAGCCCGGAGCGCAAATCGGGTTCATCGGGCCGCGCGTCATCGAGGCAATGATCGGTGAGACCCTGCCGCCGGGTTCGCACCGCGCCGAGCGGCTCTTCGCCGGGGGTATGGTGGACATGCTGGTTGACCGGCGCGCCCTGCGCGAGGTGGTCTC
>JBKJJG010000093.1:0-6081 GCA_046598155.1 bacterium
ATAACGGCCGCCGCTCTGAACCACCAGGTAAGGAATGATCTGCTTGAGCGATGGGTCTTCCTCGACGTCGCCCCTCCGCCGGAAGACGCCGAAGCGGCGCACGCGGTCCAGATAGCCGTCCAGGCCCTCGATCGTCACCCCGCGGAAGGGCCCCCGGTAGAACAGGTCCGCGCGGGGAACAACCAGTATCTCCTCGTTCATGCCCATGCCCGTATCACCTTATGTCCGCGGATTCCAGCGTGCCTGGGTCCGGGGTAGAGTAGACGAACTTGGCGAGCACTACCGGCCGGTGCGGGTCCCTGACATGGGGTAGCAGCAGCGGGATGTCGGGCAGCACCCGCAGCACCGCGATGTCGTCCGGACCGGCCCATCGCAGCGGCCCTTCGTGAGAGGCCACGACCGCGGGGTCCTCCACGCGCGCGGAGAAAAGGAAGATCGCCCAGTGCTCGCCGGTGGAGCGCACGATGGCGGTGGCGACCCCGCGAAAGTCCAGCCCGGGCTCGATGCCCGCCTCCTCCCGCAACTCGCGTCGCGCGGCATCGAGAGGATCCTCTCCCCGGTCTATCTTCCCACCGATGGCGTTCCAAAATCCGGCGTCGGGCTCGTGTTGCCGGTGGATCAGGAGTACGTCGTCGCCGTGGAAGACGAAGCAGAGGGTCCGCAGGTAGATCGCGGTGGGCCCGTCAGGGTGCGGACGCGGCGCGAAGACGCCCATCAGGCAACCGCCGCGTCCACGCCGGCGCGCAGCGCCCGCACGAACTCGGCCAGCGCCGGCACCGCCGCGACGCCTCCCTGCTCGATCACGGACACGATCGCGCTTCCCACGATCACGCCATCGGCGACCTCGGCAACCTGCCGGGCGTGCTCCGGGGTCGAGACGCCGAACCCGACGCAGATGGGGAGATCGGTGTGCTGCCGCAGCCGGCCCACCAGGCCTCCCACGTCAGCGGCCACATCGTTTCGCACGCCGGTGACGCCGGTGAGCGAGACGCAGTAGATGAACCCGCGGCTGGACGCGGCCACGCGTGCCAGCCGTTCGTCGGTGCTGGTCGGCGCCGCCAGGAAGATGACGTCGAGCCCGTTCGGTTCGGCCGCCGCGCGGAGCAGGTCGCCCTCCTCGGGCGGCAGGTCGGGCACGACCACGCCGTCCACCCCGGCGTCCGCGGCCCGCCGGCTGAACGCCTCCAGCCCCAGGCGCAGGATCGGGTTGTAGTACGAGAGGAGCACAATCGGCTGCGCCAGGCGCGGCCGCACGCGGACCGCCAGGTCGAGGACGTCGCGCAGAGTGGTCCCGCCCGCGAGCGCGCGCTGTGCCGCCCGCTGGTTGACCGGGCCGTCGGCGATTGGATCGGAGAACGGCACGCCGATCTCCAGCACATCGGCGCCGGAGGACGCGAAGCAGTCGAGGTACGCGGCGGTCGCGTCCAGCGTCGGGTCGCCGGCCACCAGGAACGGGATGAGCGCGCGGCGGCCCTGGGCCCGCAGTGCTGCAAAGGTGGACGCGAGGCGGCTCACGGCGTCTCCCCACACGGTGCGCGGCGCACGGCAGATGGGCTCACGGTGTCTCTCCCAGCGCCCGGGCGATGACATGGACGTCCTTGTCGCCGCGGCCAGAGAGCCCCACGAGTACCGAGGCGCCTCGCGGCAGCGTCGGAGCTAGGTGCTGCAGGTGGCCGATCGCGTGCGAGGGCTCCAGCGCCGCGAGGATTCCCTCGGTCCGCGCCAGGAGCTGGAAGCCGTCGAGCGCGGTGCGGTCGTCCTCTGCCGCGTACTCGGCGCGGCCGGACTCCTTGAGGAACGCGTGCTCCGGCCCGACGCCGGGGTAGTCCAGCCCTGCCGAGATCGAGTGCGTCTCGCGCACCTGGCCCGCCTCATCCTGCAGCAGGTAGCTCATCGCGCCGTGGAGCACCCCGGGCGACCCAGCCACAAGGGTCGCGGCGTGGCGGCCGGTCTCCAGGCCGTCGCCGCCGGCCTCGACGCCGATCAGCCGCACCGGATCATCGCGAAAAGCGTGGAACAGGCCGATGGCGTTGCTACCTCCGCCCACGCACGCGATCGCCACATCGGGCAGACGGCCGGCCTGCTCGAGCATCTGGGCCCGCGCCTCGCGGCCGATCACCGCCTGGAGTTCGCGCACGAGCGTCGGATAGGGATGCGGCCCCACAACCGAGCCGATGACATAGAACGTCGTCGCGACGTTGGTCACCCAGTCGCGGAGCGCCTCGTTGATTGCGTCCTTAAGCGTGCGCGTGCCCGACTCCACGGAGATCACCTTCGCGCCCAGCAGGCGCATGCGGAAGACATTGAGACTCTGGCGAATGATGTCCTCGGCGCCCATGTAGACCTCGCACGGCAGGCCGGCCACAGCCGACGCGGTGGCGGTCGCCACGCCGTGCTGGCCGGCGCCGGTCTCGGCGATGATGCGCTGCTTGCCCATCGCCCGGGCCAGGAACACCTGGCCCATCGCGTTGTTAATCTTGTGCGCGCCGGTGTGCAGCAGGTCCTCGCGCTTGATGTAGATCTTCAAGCCCAGTTCGTCGCTCAGCCGCGCCGCGTAGTAGAGCGGGGTCGGCCGGCCGCAGTAGTGGTGCAGCGCGCCGTCGAGGGCGGCACGGAATACGGGATCGGCCGACAGGCGCGCGTACGCGGCCTCGAGCTCGTCGAGCGCCGGGATCAGGGTCTCCGGGACGTAGCGGCCGCCGAACCGCCCAAAGCGGCCGGTACCGATCAGGCCGACCCGCGCGGTCACCGGCGCACCTCGTCCCGCGCCGCGGCCGCTCCGCTTCTAGCCGCCGCTCCATTTCGAGCGGCCGCAACAAACCACCATATCTTCTCCGGATCCTTCCGTCCATCCGTCTCAACGCCAGAACTCACGTCCACGCCGTAGGGCCGCACCGCCTCTATGCCGGCTGCCACGTTCTCCGGGGTCAGCCCGCCCGAGAGGATCACCCGCACCGCGGCCGCGACCGGCGCCGCGAGCGACCAGTCAAAGGGCTCACCCGTCCCTCCCCGCAGGCCCGGCCGGTGCGTGTCGAGCAGCACCGCCAACACCGGCAGTGCCCGCAGGCGCGCCGCGTCGAGCGGTCCCGCCACCGCCACCGCTTTGATCACCGCTACACCCCACTCTCCCACCGCAGCGCAGTAGTCCGGTGACTCGTCCCCGTGCAGTTGTACCGCATCCAGGCGCACAGCGTCCACGAGCGCCCGCAGCCGATCCAGCGGCTCGTTGACCACTATCCCGACCTTCGTCACGAACGGCGGCAGCGCACCTGCTATCCGCCGGGCCTGCGCCTGGACGACCTGCCTGCGGCTCGAGGCAAAGACCAGCCCGATCGCATCGGCGCCCGCCTCTGCCGCGGCCAGCGCGCCGGCCTCGTCCTGGATCCCGCAGATCTTGACCCTGATCACGCCCGGTCCCGCACTCCCCGGTAGTACGCCATCTTCATCGCCTCGCGCGCGCGATCGAGCGTCTCCTGCGCCTCGGCCCTCGCGCGGCGGCTGCCCTCCACGATGATCTCCTCAACCACCTCGGGCCGCGCCGCAAAGCGGGCGCGGCGCTCTCGGATCGGATCGAGAAAGGCGTTCAGGACGCGGGCCAGCCGCTTCTTCACCTCGACGTCGCCGACGCGGCCGGCCCGGTAGCGTTCCTTCAGTTCGTCCACCTCGGCCCGGTCGGCGTTGAACGCCTCGTGATACGTGAACACCGGGTTGCCCTCGACCGTGCCCGGATCGGTGGGATGGATGCGCTTGGGATCGGTGTACATGCGCATCACCCTCTGCGCCACCGCCTCGGCGTCGTCCGAGAGGTAGATCGCGTTACCCAGCGACTTGCTCATCTTGGTCTTACCGTCGGTGCCCGGCAGCGTGCCGACCTCGCCGATCAAGGTCTCGGGCTCGGGGAAGACCGGGCCGAACTGTTCGTTGAACCGGCGCGCGATCTCGCGGGTCAGCTCCAGGTGCGAGGCCTGGTCCTTGCCCACAGGGACGATCTCACCGCGCACGCTGAGGATGTCCGCCGCCTGCAGCACCGGGTATCCGAGCAACCCGGCCGAGGGCTGGGTGATGTGGAGGTCGCGCATCTGCTCCTTCAGCGTTGGCACGCGCTGCAGGCGCGGCACCGCCACCAGCATCGAGAAGAGCAACTGCAGCTCCGGGATCTGCGGGACGGCCGACTGAAGAACGATCGTGGACCGTCCGGGGTCAATGCCCACGCTGAGGTAGTCGAGCACGATCTCGCGGATGTTCTCCTCGATTTCCTCCAGGTGGTCCAGCCGGGTCGTGAGGATGTGGTAGTCGGCGAGCAGGAAGAAGCAGTCGTACTCGTCCTGCAGCCGAACGCGGTTGGCCAGCGTGCCGACGTAGTGCCCCAAGTGGAGCTTCCCGGTGGGGCGGTCCCCGGTCAGCAGGCGTCCCTTCTTCATGGCGGCGTTCCTCCCATCGTTTCGGCAGTTACACTCTCGGCGACCAGTCGTAGTGCTCGCAGGTCCGCCTCAGGGTCGGGACTGGCCATGAGCGCGGTCCCGACCAGGATCGCGTCAACCCCTGCGCGGCAGACCCGCGCCACGTCATCGGGCGTCGCGATTCCGCTCTCGCTGACAACCGTGATGCCCGCGGGTATGCGCGGGCGCAGGCGCAGCGTGGTGTCCAGGTCCACGGCCAGGGTCCGGAGGTCCCGGTTGTTGATGCCGATCACCCGCGCGCCGGCGGCCAGCGCCTCGTCCACGTGCGCCTCGGTGTGCACCTCGAACACCGCGGCCATGCCGAGTTCGCCTGCCAGACGGGCAAGCGCCGCCAGATCATCCGCCGGAACCGCGCCGGCGATCAAGAGCACGGCGTCGGCACCCAGCGTCCTGGACTCGTAGATCTGGTACGGATCAACTATGAACTCCTTTCGCAGCACCGGCAACCCGACCGCCTGCCGCACCGCGCGCAGATCATCGGGGCTGCCCGCGAAGTAGCGCCGGTCGGTGAGTACCGAGACCGCGGCGGCGCCGGCGCGCTCATAGCGCCGGGCCGTGGCAGCCGGATCGGCATCCTCGCGAATGGCGCCGGCCGAGGGCGACGCGCGCTTGACCTCGGCGATGATACGCAGAGTCGGCCCCGCGATCGCAGCGGCGAAATCGCGGGCAGGCGCCCCCGCGGCCGCGCTCGCCGCGCGGGCGCGCATCTCGGCCAGCGGCACCCTTGCCCGGCTAGCCGCGACCTCGGCACGCTTGTGCGCGATGATCTCGTCGAGCACCGTCATGCCGCCCTCGTCAGCGCCCTCAACGCTTCCAGCTTCTCGTAGGCGGCGCCGGAGTCAATCGAGCGCGCCGCCAGCGCCAAGCCATCGGCCAGATCGCCGGCCAGTTCAGCGGCCACGAGCGCGGCCGCGGCGTTGAGCGCCACGAGGTCCCGCGCCGGACCCGCCTCGCCCCGCAGCACCGCGAGCGTCACCTCCGCGTTCTGCTGCGGGGTGCCGCCGGCGATCGCCTCCGGAGGCGGCGGGGCGATGCCGAGCGACGCCGGCTCCAGCACGGTCTCGCTGACCCGGCCGTCCCGCAGCTCGGCGATCTGCGTGGGGCCCAGCGTCGAGACCTCGTCCATCCCGTCACCGTGCACCACGAGCGCCCGTCGCACGCCCAGCTCGCCCAGCACCTCCGCCATTATTCGCACCAGCGCTGGATCGTACGTCCCGACCAGCAGGGTGGACGCGCCGGCAGGGTTGGCCAGGGGGCCCAGGACGTTGAAGACCGTGCGGATCCCGATCTCCCGGCGCGTCCCGGCCGCGTGCTTCATCGCGGCGTGGTAGATCGGCGCGAACAGGAAGCCGATCCCGATGTCCTCGATGCACCGCTGCACGGTCTCCGGCGGCACCTGGATGTTGACGCCCAGCGCTTCGAGCACGTCGGCGGCCCCGGACTGCCGGCTCACGGCGCGGTTGCCGTGCTTGGCGACATAGCCGCCGGCGCCGGCGACCACGAACGCCGCGGTCGTCGAGACGTTGAAGGTGCTCACGCGGTCTCCACCGGTCCCCACTACGTCGGTGAGGTGGTCCACCCTGGGGATCACCCGCAGCGCCCGCTCGCGCATCGCGCGGGC
>JBKJJG010000095.1:0-9438 GCA_046598155.1 bacterium
GGTTGAGGCCGAGGGGCTGGAGGCCCGGTGGGCGCGCCACCGCCGCACCGCGAGGGCTGTCAGGGCTGGGGTCCGCGCGCTGGGCCTGCGGGTGGTTCCCCGGGAGGAAGACGCCAGCGAGGCGGTCACCGCGGTGTGGGTGCCGGACGGCGTTGATTCGAAGGAGCTGCTTACCAGGCTGCGTACCGAGTATGGCGTCGTGCTGGCGGGTGGCCCGGGGCGGATGAAGGGGAAGATCTTCCGGTTTGGGCACCTGGGATGGGTGCCAGACGAGGCGGTGCTTGCCGGGCTGCGCGCGCTGGAGGCCGTATTGCCGCAGGTTGGCGGCCCCGTTTGCCGGGGCGCCGAGGCAGCCGCAGCCAAGATCCTGGCCACGGAGGGATAGCCATGTTGGATCTGAAGCAGATCCGTGAGGACCCCGAGAGGTTCAAAGCCGGGCTGCGCAAGCGAGGCCGCGATCCCGGTCCAATTGACGCGATACTCGAGGCCGACCTCGGCCGGCGCGCACTCCTGGCGGAGATCGAGTCGCTGCGTGCCGAACAGAACCGGGCGTCCGCCGAGATCCCCGGCCTTAAGGGCAAAGACCGGGAGGCGCGCATCGCAGAGATGCGGGCACTCTCGGCCCGGATCAAGGAGCTGGAGCCGCGATTGGCGAGCGTCGTGTCCGATCTCGACGGCCTGATGCGCTCCCTGCCCAACCAGCCCGATGAAACCGTGCCCGAGGGATCCGACCCCTCGGCCAACGGGGTGGTTCGCACGTGGGGGACGCCGCCCGAGTTCGACTTCACCCCCCGCGACCACGTGGAGATCGGGACCAGTCTGGGAATCCTCGATTTTGAGCGCGGGGCCCGGGCTTCGGGGTCGCGCTTCTACTACATGCGCGGCGACGGCGTGCTGCTGGAGATGGCGCTGGCGCGCATGGCAATGGATCTTCTCACGGGCGAAGGCTTCACGCTGTTGGGGACGCCGATGCTGGTGCGCAGCGGCGTGATCACCGGAGCGTGGGGCGGCGCGACACTGGATACCCAGCAGACCTACAAGATCGAGGACGAGGACCTGGCGCTTATCGGAACAAGCGAGCAGCCGCTGGCGGCCTATCACATGGACGAGATACTCGACGCCTCGGCGCTGCCGCTGCGGTATGCCGGCGTGTCCTGGTGCTTCCGCCGCGAGGCCGGCTCCCACGGCCGCGACGTCCGCGGCCTGTACCGGGTGCATCAGTTCTTCAAGATAGAGATGTTCTCGTACGTCCATCCCGACCTGTCCGCAGAGGAGCACGAGTACCTGGTCGGGCTCGAGGAGCGCTTCGTGCAGGCGCTGGGGCTGCCTCACCGCGTTGTGCTGCTGTGCGGGGGCGACCTCGGGCTGGGCATGGCAAAGACCTATGACGTCGAGACCTGGATGCCGGGCCGCGGCGGGTACAGCGAGACGCACTCGTGCAGCAACGCCGGGGCTTTCCAGGCCCGCCGGCTGGGGACCAGGTTCCGGGAGGGCCCGCGCGGCGGCACGGAGTTCGTGCACACGCTGAACGGCACCCTGGTGGCCACCGGCCGCGCCATGATTGCCATTTTGGAGAACGGTCAGCAGGCCGACGGTAGCGTGCGGCTGCCCGAGGTGCTGGTGCCCTACATGGGATGGCGGACCGAGCTGCGGCATGGGTAGCTGCCACCACGGTTATCGGTGAAGACATCTCTCTATCTGACCGCACCCGGATCGCGGTTCGGGACCGCCGCCTCTACGGCCAGTCTTGCCGAAGCCATCGCGGTGGCGGCCGGCTGCGGCTACGACGCCGTCGAGGTGATGCCGCGGGACGCCCGTGATCCCGATCCCGAGACGCTGCGCGCGATGGCCGAACGCCACGGCCTGTCCGTCATCGGGCTGGCGACCGGCTATATCGCACTCGAGCAGGGGCTGACCTTCACGCACCCGGACCCCGAGGTCCGCCGGCAGGCCGTGCGCGCCGCGTGCCGGTGCCTCGACTCCGCCCTCCTCGCAGGGACCCCACTCATTTCCATCGGGATCATCCGCGGGAAGTTACAGGAGGGAGCCTCGCGCGAGGAGGCGTGGGTGAACCTAGTTGACTGCGTTCGGGAGTGCGGGCTGTACGCAGGCGAGCTCGGCCTGACCCTCACCGTCGAGCCGGGCAACCGCTACGAGACCGATTTCGTCCACACCGTGGACGAGGGCCTCGCCCTTCTGCGGTCGGTGAACCTACCCTCGGTGCGCCTCCAATTGGACACTTTCCACATGAACATAGAGGAAGCGTCGCCGGCAGACGCGGTCAGGCGCGCAGGGCCTCATCTGGCCCATGTGCACTTCGCCGACAGCAACCGCAGGGCGCCTGGCTGGGGGCATCTAGACTTCCGTCCGATCGCGGGCGCGCTGCGCGAGACAGGTTACGCCGGGGCCATCGGTCTGGAGATGCTGCTGGTCCCGGACCTCGATGCGGCCGCCCGGCAGGGGCTGCAGTTCGTCCGCCGGCTGTTTGGGGGCGCCTGAGCAGTCCCGGGGCGGGGTCAGCAGAGGATCAGCCGGTCATCCGCTTTCGGATGAAGTCGCGCCCAGCCCGGATCTCCGCGCCGATGTCGTCGTAAGCGCCGGCGACGTCAATGTTGGCGAACCCCGCGTACCCCACCTTGGCGAGCGCGCGCAGCACGCTCTCCCAGGGCACGGCGCCCTTGCCGGGCGCCCAGTGATGGTCCTGGACTCCGTTGTTGTCGGCGAGGTGCACAAGGAAGATCCGTCCTGCCAGCTTCTCGATCGCGACGGGCAACAACTCCCTTTGCACCAGGAAGTGCCCGGTGTCGAACACCACCCCGAGCGAAGGCGATCCGACCGCTTCGATGAGGCGGCACATGCCGTCGGCGTTGCTGACCATCTCGTAGGGCCGGATCTCGAGGGCCATGCGCACGCCCTCCTCCTCGGCCAGTTCTGCCATCTCCTCCACCGTGCTCCGGTACTGCTCCCACGAGGAGTCCCAGGCGAACCCCGGCGGGATCTCCACGCTGACCGGCGGGGTGAACTCGTCGTAGAGCCGGCGGAACTCGATCGTCCACGATGGGTGAGGGGCGGAGTGCAGGTACACCAGGTCGGTCCCCAACGCCTGAGCGGTCTCCAGCGATCGTGCCAGCCCTTCCACTGCCTGGCGGCGGACGCCGGGGTCCTCGCTCACGGTCAGGTAGCGCAGGTGCCCGGCCTCGAAGGCGTTGACCGCAATGCCCAGCGCCCTGCAGCGGGCCCCAAGGGCCCGCACGGTAGTGGGGTCTCCGAAGTCACGGGAGAAGTGCTCCGAGCTGAACGCCGCCAGCTCGATGCCAGCGAAACCCGTCTCCGCGGCCCAGCCGGCGAACTCCCCGTACTGCTTGAGAGTTGGTTCGTCGCCGTACCGGACGCGCGCGTACGCGACCGTCACGCCAAGGCGCATCGTCTGCCCTCCCTGGTTGCCCACGGGCCGCTCGCTTGTGCCTGGGGGGCTACTTCGAGTGCTTGTCGGCGACCTTTGTGGCGCCGTAGGCGTCAGGCTTGATGACCGCGGCATAGCCCGATCCCGAGACCATGCCCACGACCTCGCGGATGATCCGCTTCGTCTCGCCGTTGGGGCCGACGTCCAGGTGGATCTCCACGGGCAGATTGGAGTAGCCGTTGCGGCCGAGCTCCGTGGTCAATAGGTGGGCGGCCTCCAGGCTCAGCGACGTTTCGATCATGATGCGCTGCCGGAGGCTCTCGATCTTGCGGTTGCGGAACTTCCGGTAGAAGTACCGGCCGCCATGGCCCACCCGGTGGACGACTACCGCGGTAACGAACGTGGTGTCGTCCGAGACCAGCGAGTCGGTGCCGATTATCAAATGGTAGTGCTGGTCGGGCTCGCTCTTCATGTAGCCGACCAGGTGGCGGAACATCTGCTCAAATGAGAGCGGCCCCAGGGTGGGGCTAACGAACTCCACGTCTCTCGCCTCCATCCCAGTATACTCCCGGCGTTTCCAGTTGAACAAGCCAGCCACCCAGCCAGGAGGGGCCCAGGTGGGCGATCAAGGGCTAGGCGACCTTCAGGATCCTCCGGCGCAGCCTGGCGGCCGTGATTGCTACCAGCCCTGCGCCGGCAGCCACGGCCAGCGGCGCGCCTATGACCGCGGCGGCGCTCGCCGTCACCATCGCTCCCACGGAGGGCAGCCCGACGTTGGCGATCGCCCACACGCTCATCACGCGGCCGCGGATCGCGTCGGTCGCAGAGACCTGCATCGTGGTGGACATCGTCGCGATGAGCGTGATCGTGGTGGCACCCAGCGCTACCAGCACCGGGATCGAGAGCGCAATCCACCGTGAGGAGGCAAACGCGGCGAGCAGCACGGCGAAGATCAAAGCCGCCCGGATGATCGTCCTTCCCCGGTGACCGGTGGCGCCGCCCGCGGCCAGCACGGTGGCCCCGACGATCACGCCGATCCCTGGCGCCGCGGTGAGGTAGCCCAGCCCCCGGGCGTCGGTGTGGAGGATGTCCCTGGCGAAGACCGGCATGAGCGCGATGTAGGAGCGGCCGAAGACCCCGGCGACCGTGATCAGAACGAGCAGGGAGCGCAGCGCCGGCTGGCCCCACACGAACCGGAGGCCGTCGGTCACCGATCCGAACAGCGGGGAGTCGGTCCTGGCGTGACGCGGCACGGCGGGGATACAGGAGAGGGCGACCACGTTGATCAGGAAGGTGAGGGAGTTCAGCGCGAAGAGCGCGTAGATGCGGCCGCTGCCCAGCACGCCGAGGATGACCCCGGCGAGCGCCGGGCCGAAGAACCCGCCCAACTGGTAGGTTGACTGAAACAGCGAGATGGCGCTCAACAGGTGCCTGCGATCCACCAAGTCGGGAATCGTAGCGTGTCGCGCCGGGCCCTCGAACGCCAGCACAATGCCCTGGAACAGGCTGAACGCGGCCAGGTGCCAGGCCGTGACAGCGCCGAGGTAGGTGAGCCCAGCCAGCGCCGCCGCGGCAACGGCCATGGCGAGCTGCATGCCCCGGATGAGCTTGAGCCGGTGGATTCGGTCGGCCAGCGCCCCCCCGAAGAGCGGCAGGACCACCATCGGCAGGGCAAAGGCCAGGCTTGATGCGCCCAGCCAGACCGGGGTGTTGGTGAGCTGGTAGAGCAGCCATCCCTGCCCCACCGACTGCATCCATGTGCCCGTGTGGGATACCAGCAGGCCGGTCCAAAAGATGGCAAACGGTCTCGATCGAAGCGCGGCGAACGGCATCTACATCTCGCGCCGGCCTTCGAGCGCGAGCGCCAGGGTAACCTCGTCGGCGTACTCGAGATCTCCACCAACCGGCAGGCCGTGGGCGATCCGCGTCACCTTCACGCCCAGCGGCTTGAGCAGACGCGCCAGGTAGATTGCCGTGGCCTCGCCCTCGACGCGCGGGTTGGTGGCGACAATGACCTCGGTCACGCCACCCGCCTGCACCCGGGGCAGCAGCTCGGGGATCTTGAGATCGTCGGGTCCGATGCCGTCCAGCGGCGAGATCGCGCCCCCCAGCACATGGTAGCGCCCGCGGAACTCTCGGGTGCGCTCCAGCGCGATGACGTCGCGCGGGTCCTCGACAACGCACAGCACCGCGCCGCTGCGGGCCGGGTTGGAGCAGATCGCGCACGGGTCGATGTCGGTGATACCGAAGCAGACCGAGCAGTACCGCATGCCGGCTTTGACGCCCAGGATCGCGTCGGCGAGCAATTGTGCCTCCTCCGTGGTCAACCGCATGACGTAGAACGCCAGCCGCTGGGCCGTCTTGGGGCCCACCGTCGGCATCTTGGAGAGCTCGTCAATGAGCCGGGCGAGGGGAGCCGGGTAGTCCATCAGCGCTAGGGCATCCCTGGGATCTGGAGGCCTCCGGTGAGCGCGCCCATGCGGCTCTCGGCCATGCTGCGGGCGTTGCGCTGGGCCTCGTTCACGGCTGCCAGCACGAGGTCCGCCAGCAGGCCGACGTCCGCGGGGTCCACCACCGAGGGGTCAATCTCAATCTCGACCAGCTCGCCGTGGCCGTTGGCCACCGCCCGCACAACGCCTCCGCCGGCGCGGGCCTCGATCCGGGCGGAGGCAAGCTCCTCCTGGACCCGTGCCATCTCGGCCTGGAGTTTCTGCATCTGCTTCATCATCTTGCCCATGTTGCCTGTGTTCAACGATTGTCCTCCTCCACGATGTCGGCGGCGAACAGCTCCCTGGCACGGTCTACCAGCGACGCCTTCGCCGTGGAGGGATGCTCGGGCGATGCGGCAGGAGGTTCGGAGGCCGGGGCGTCGTGCAGGCAGGCCCGGAAGCGAAGGGGCTGGGACAGCACGCGCGATAGGGCACCCTCTATGACCTCGCGGTTCTCGGCCCGGTGTAGATTGTCCAGGTGGAAGTTGTAGCCCGACCGCAGCCCCACGACCAGGGTATTACCGGTGACCTCGAGCGGCGTCCCCTCGATCAGCAGGGCGTGGCAAAGCATCTTGACGCGCTTGATGTCTTCCAGCACCCGCGCCCACTGGCGTCGCACGTCATCAATGGTGATGCTTCCGGCGGGCGCAGGCGCGGCGCCGGAGGGCGTGGCGGAAAGTGGCGGCGCGGGGCGCGGTGTGGCCGGCGGGGCGGCGGCGGGTGCCCCCGGTGGGGGAGCGGTGCTTCCGGCTTCCAGCCGCTCGAGCCGGGCCGTGATGCCTTCCAGCGAGGGATCCATCTCAGGGCGGGCCAGCCGAATCAGCGCTACCTCCAGCGCCAGCCGGGGCTGCGTGCTCCACCGTGCATCGCTGACCGCCTCGTTGAGCACGCGCACCGCCCGCAGCAGGTCCGAGACGCTCGCGCGCTCTGCCTGGGACGCGATCCGGGCAAGACGCTCCGCCGGCGCGTCGAGGATCTCCGACGCGGCCTGGCCGCAGGTCTTCACGATCAGGAGGTCGCGGAACTGCTCCAGCAGGGTACGGAGCACCTGGCGGATGTCCTTGCCGGAGTCGGCGGTCTCTTGGGCCAGGCGCATGGCCGCGGCCATGTCTCGGTCCAGCGTAGCGTCCGCGAACGCCGCCGCGACGTCGTCGTCTATCAACCCCAGCACGCTGATGACCAGATCGCGGTCTACCTGGCCGCCGGCGTACGCGCTCAACTGGTCCAGGACCGACTCGCCGTCGCGCACCGAGCCGTCGGCGCTGCGGACAACCTGTGCCAGCGCCGCGTCGTCAATCGCTATCCCTTCCTGGTCGGCGATGGTGCGCAGCCGCGCCGTGATCTCGCTGAACGAGACGCGCCTGAAGTCGAACCGCTGGCAGCGCGAGAGGACCGTCGCGGGGATCCGGTGCGGCTCGGTTGTCACCAGCACGAAGACCGCGTGGGCCGGGGGCTCCTCCAGCGTCTTGAGCAGCGCGTTGAACGCGCTGGTGGAGAGCATGTGGACCTCGTCAATGATGTAGACCTTGTGCCGGCCCTCCGTCGGCGCGAGCACGATCTTCTCCTTGAGATCGCGCACGTCGTCCACGCTCGTGTTGCTGGCCCCGTCAATCTCGATGACGTCCATGCTGACCCCACGGTTGACCGCCTCGCACTGGTGGCACGCGTTGCACGGCGTCGGCGTGGGGCCGTGCGCACAGTTCAGCGCCTTGGCGAAGATGCGGGCGGTCGTGGTCTTGCCCGTGCCGCGATGCCCGGCAAAGAGGTAGGCATGGCTGGTGCGGCCTGCCTTGATGGCGTTCTGCAGGGTACGCGTGATGCGTTCCTGGCCTATGATCTCCTCAAACGACTTGGGCCGCCACCGGCGGTAGACGGAAACGTGCGACACGGCGTTGCACCTCGGCTCCGTGTACTTCGGCGTCGCGACCGGCCCTCCTTGCCCCCAGAGGATGCCCAGGGCGCCTTGCCGAACGCTCTTTCACACTATGTTCCCCGCGGCAGTCTATCCCCTGCCTGAATCGGCCATGGCCACCGCTGTCCTGGTGCTGCTGCTGGCCTCTGCCGCCCTGCCCATCTACCTGCTGGCGTTCCGCCCGATCCGCCGCTCGGACACCTGGGGCATCAGCGAGATGAGGGCGATCACCGTGCTGTTCGTGGTTACGCTGCCGCTTGCAGCGATGATGGCCGGCATCACGCTGCCCCTATCGCTGCTGGACCTTTCCACGGTCACCCTCGCGCAGAACGCGCTGTTCGTCGGCCTCTCGGCCTACGTTGTCATGGGGCGGTATGCCCTGCCGCCTGCGCGGTTGGGCCTGGCAGCCGACGGCTGGCCGCGGGGCGTGCTGCTGGGCTTTGCCGCCGCGGTCGTGGTGATTCCGCTGGCGCTGGTGGGCGAGGACCTGGCTATCTTCCTGCTGGGGCTCGTGGAAGGCCCGGCGCAGGCCGCGGCGCGCGCCGAGGCTGAGCACCTGCTGGACCCACTGCGCCCGGTCCTGGATGCGCTTCCTGACGGCGCGGCCACGGTGTGGTTTCTGGTACTCCTGGTCGTGATCGTGCCGATAGGCGAAGAGGTGTTCTTCCGAGGGTTCGTCTACGGCGGGCTGCGCGACAGGTGGGGCGCAATCCCCGCGGCGCTGGCCAGCGCGGCGTTCTTCTCGATCGTGCACCTGCAGCTCGTGCACGGGCTGCCCATCCTGGTGCTCGGGGTGCTGCTGGCCTTCCTCTACGAGCGCACCCGGAGTCTCGTGCCGGTGATCGTCACCCACGCCCTCAACAACGCGATCGCGATCGCCTCGATCTGGTACGGCTGGGGCTGATCGGAAGGGATCGGATGGCCCCCGCCCGGGCCGCGCGGGTTTAGCCTTCGGGTTTCCTCGCTACCTCCAACTGGCCGGCCACGCCCATGACGTGAAACCCGCTGTCGGCGAAGATCGTGTTGCCCGTGACCGAGCGCGACAGGTCGCTGGCGAGAAACGTCGCCACGTCGGCGACTTCCTCCAGGGTGACGTTGCGGCGCAGCGGCGCGATTCCCTCCACGGCGTCGCGGAACCCCGAGAGTCCCTTGACCGCGCTGGCTGCCAGCGTGCGCAGGGGGCCGGCCGAGATCGCGTTCACCCGCACGTTGATCGGCCCCAGTTCCGCGGCCAGGTAGCGCACCTCGCACTCCAGCGCCGCCTTGGCCACGGCCATGACGTTGTACGATGGCACGACGCGGTCCACCGCATTGTAGGTTAGGGTCATGATGCTGCCGCCGCCGGCCGCTTCCAGCAGCGGCCTGGCAGCGCCCGCGCACCGGATTAGCGAGTACGCGCTGACTTCCAGCGCCAGTGCGTATCCCTTGCGCGAGATGCCCGAGAACGGCCGCAGGAGATCCTCGCGATCCGCGAACGCCACGCAATGCACCAGGACGTCGAGGGCCCCCCAGCGTTCAGCCAGCCCGGCAAACACGGCGGCGATCTCGTCGTCAGAGGTGACGTCGCAGGGGAAGATCGGATACCCCGCGGCGCCGCCGATCTCGTCGAGCAGGCCGACCAAGTTGGCCTTGAG
>JBKJJG010000285.1:0-2716 GCA_046598155.1 bacterium
GCGGGGCCGCGACGATCCGCCAGATGCACGCCGCGGAGATCATCCTTGCCCCGGCGCTGGGCACCGAGGGCAAGGCCGCGCAGTTCAGCCAGAAGGTGGGGCAGGGACGGTAACGCCCGCGCAGCCGCAGCTCCTGCTCCCGACGCAGCCGGGCACGCCGCCCCGCCCGGTGATCGTTCTCGACTTCGGCGCGCAGTACGCCCAACTGATTGCCCGGCGCATCCGGGAAAGCCGGGTTTACAGCCTCATCCTGCCCTACGATACCCCGCTGGATCAGATCATGGCCCACCGGCCGCAGGGGATCGTTCTCTCAGGCGGTCCGGCGAGCGTGTGCGAGCAAGGGGCGCCCCTGGCGGATCCGGCGCTGCTCGACGCCGGCGTGCCGGTGCTGGGGATCTGCTACGGCATGCAACTGATGGCACACCTGCTGGGCGGCCGCACCGCCGCGGCTGAGCAGCGGGAGTACGGCCGCACGCGCCTGTTCGTGGACGACGGGACCGACCTCTTCGTCGGACTGGAGCACCGTCTCATCTGCTGGATGAGCCACGGCGATTCGGTGACCGAGTTGCCGCCGGGGTTTGCGGCGCTCGCCCACACCGACAGCAGCCCTGTGGCCGCGATGGCCGACCGCTCCCGCCGCCTCTACGGCCTGCAGTTCCACCCCGAGGTTTCCCACACGCCCTGGGGGATCGAGGTGCTGCGCAACTTCCTCTACGGCGTCTGCGGCTGCGAGCCGTCGTGGACCATGGCATCGTTCATAGACCGCAGCGTCAGCATGATCCAGGAGCGGGTGGGCGGGGGCAGGGCGCTCTGCGCGCTCTCGGGCGGGGTGGATTCGGCCACCGCGGCCGCGCTGGTGCACCGCGCCATCGGAGACCAGCTCACCTGCATCTTCGTGGATCACGGCCTGCTGCGGAAGGGCGAGCCGGAGCAGGTGGTCAAGACCTTCCGCGACGCCTTCCAGGTGCCGCTGATCCACGTGGACGCCCGGGCGCGGTTCCTGGCCCGTCTGGCCGGGGTGACCGATCCGGAGCAGAAGCGGCGCACGATCGGTGAGGAGTTTGTCCGCGTCTTCGAGGAAGAGGCGCAGCGACTGGGCGCGATCGAGTACCTCGTGCAGGGCACGCTCTACCCCGACGTGATCGAGAGCGGCACCCGGACCGCGGCCCGCATCAAGACCCACCACAACGTTGGCGGCCTGCCCGAGCGCATGCGGCTGCGGCTGGTGGAGCCGTTCCGCGACCTCTTCAAGGACGAGGTGCGCGAGGTCGCCCGGCAGCTCGGGCTGCCCGACCGCATGATCGTACGCCATCCCTTCCCTGGGCCAGGGCTGGCAATCCGGATCATGGGCGAGGTTACCGCCGAGCGCATCGAGCCGCTGCGGGCGGCCGACGCGATCATTCTGGAAGAGCTGCGGGAGGCCGGTCTGGCCCTGGAGATCTGGCAGGCGTTCGGGGTGCTCCTACCAGTGCGCACCGTGGGCGTCATGGGCGACGCCCGCACCTACGGCCAGGTGATCGTCGTGCGCGCGGTGACCAGCGAGGACGGCATGACCGCCGATTGGGCACGCCTGCCGGAAGAGGTGCTCGAGGCGGTGGCGAGCCGGATCACACGCGAGGTGTCCGGCATCACGCGGGTTGTCTACGACATCACGAGCAAGCCTCCGGCCACGATTGAGTGGGAGTAGCGTCTGGTAGTCTAGCAAAATCCCTTGACATCTAGACAACGTCACCGTAGACTGCTTTCCAGGTGAAGTTCCGTGAAGCGCAAGGTGGGGACGACCCTCGATAAGGACCTCTACAGGCGGACGCAGGAAGTCGCTCGCCGGCAGCGCCGAAGCACGAACGCGGTAATCGAGGACGCGCTCAAGCGGTTCTTGGCCAGTGACAGCACCAGGGCATCGGCGGTGGCGGAGACGAAAGGGCTCTTCAAAGTCTCCCCGAGGGCGCTTCGGGTCGTGCTGCAGGAAGACGTCTATGGCGTTGAGTGACGTTCCACCCGGCAGCGCGGTGTTCATAGATGCGAACATCTTCATCTACCACTTCGCAGGTCAGTCTGACGACTGCTCGGCATTCCTCGCGCGGGTCGAACGGGGTGAGCTCCGCGGCGCGACCGGACACGTGAGCCTCCTGGAGGTGGCTCACCGCCTCATGATGCTGGAAGCCGTCGAGCTGGGACTCAGGGCGGGGGCGAATCCTGCCGCCCGCCTGGCGCGCCAGCCCGAACTGATCCGCCGCCTGTCGAAGTACTACTTCTCGGTGTTGAGCATCCCAAGGATGGGAGTCGAGATTCTCCGCCTGCCCGAGGACTTCATCACGGCAAGCCAGGAATTCCGTCAGACCTCCGGGTTGCTGGTCAACGACTCGCTGGTTCCCATGCAAATGCGGCAGGCCGGGCTCTCTCTCCTGGCATCCGCCGACAAAGCCTTCGACAGGCTTCCAGGCTTGCGGCGCTTTGCACCTTCGGACATCTGACCGTTAACATGGATCTGTTGACATCCCTGAACTCACCGCAGCTCGAGGCCGTCACCCATCCGGGTGGCCCGCTGCTCGTTCTGGCCGGCGCCGGATCGGGCAAGACCCGGGTGCTGGCGCACCGTATCGCATTCCTCATCCGGGAGCGCGGCATCTCTCCCGGATGAGGTACGCGATACGGTGCGCCAGCACCCGGGTCTTGCCCGAGCCGGCGCCGGCCAGAACGAGCAGCGGGCCACCCG
>JBKJJG010000186.1:0-1668 GCA_046598155.1 bacterium
CTGCAACTGCTGGACCTGGGGTTCCGGGTTGTGGTCGCACTGAACCTCACGGACGAGGCCACGCGGCGGGGGATTCACATTGACGCGGGGCGCCTCGGCGTTCTGCTTGGGGTTCCCGTGGTGCCCACCATCGCGACGCGACGCCATGGGACAGCCGAACTGATGACCGAGGCGATGGGCCTGGTTGGACAGCCGACGGGGAGCAAGCGCAGGTACAGCGCTGAGATCGAGGGGATGGCCGCGCGGGTCGAGGCGCTCCTGGGTGAGCACGATGTGCCCGCGCGGGGTCGCGCGCTGCTGCTTTTGGAGGAGGGTACCCTTGAAGGGCTGCCCTCGGGCATGGCAACCCCGGAAGCAGCCGCCGAGGCCGCGGCGATTGCCCGGCAGGTTGCTGAGCGCGGAGGGGAGCCGCTGCCCCTGGCAATTGCGCGGGAGCGGCACCTGGCGGCGGAACGCATCGCACATGAGGCGACGGTGCACGCCGGAGAGGCGCGGAGTTTGCGCCTTTGGCGCCTGGCAACGCGGCCCTCAACCGGCGTGCCCATGCTCCTCGCGGTGCTGGGTGCGACGTTCGCGGGCCTCTTCTGGGGCGGTAGTTTGCTGGCCCGCCTGATCGAGACCCTGTGGGCGCGTACTGCTTCGCCTGCCATCGCCGCGTCGTCGGCGTGGGCGTTCGGTGACGGCGTCCTCACTCGGATTCTGAAATGGGGCCTGGACGCCGGCCTCCTGGCGGTGCTCACTGTAGGCATCCCCTATGTGCTCACGTTCTACCTGCTGCTCTCGATCCTGGAGGACAGCGGCTATCTCAACGTGGCAGCGGTGCTGACCGATCGGCTGATGGGCCGGCTTGGACTCAACGGCAGGGCGGCGATCCCGCTGGTGGCGGGCGCCGGGTGCAGCGTGCCGGCGATCCTGGGGCTGCGGGTGCTGCGCACCGAGCGCGAGAGGCTCATCGGCGGGACGCTGGTGGCCCTTGTGCCGTGCAGCGCTCGTACCGCGGTGATCATGGGCGCGGTTGCCTACATGGGCGGATGGCGCGCGGCAATGCTCCTCTACGCAACCGTGGCGGTTATCATTCTGGCCTCGGGCTGGGGACTCAACCGCCTGATGCCGGGCCGGGCGCCGGACCTCCTCATGGAGGTCTTCCCGTTCCGGTGGCCGACCCCGATCAGCGTGCTGCGCAAGGCTTGGTCGCGGACCCGCGAGTTCGTCACCGTGGCCGTACCGGTGGTCCTGGTCGGGAGCTTCGTCCTGGGCACGCTCTACGAAACAGGCCTGATCCGCCTCGCCGAGCGGCCGCTTGCGCCGATCGTGGAGGGCTGGCTCGGCCTGCCCGCGGTGGCCGGGCTCACGCTGATTTTCGCGGTGCTGCGCAAAGAACTCGCGCTGCAGTTGCTCGTGGCACTGGCCATCGTACAGTACGGCAGCGGCGCGGCCAGCTTGTCGGCCTTCATGACGCCCAACCAAGTCTTCACCTACGCCCTGGTGAACACGATCTACATTCCGTGCATAGCGACGATGGCGGTGCTCACGAAGGTTCTCGGCTGGCGGCGCTCCGCTGCGATCTCCGGTTTCACCATCGTGCTGGCGCTCGTTGTTGGAGGACTGGCCACGCGGCTGCTGGCCCTGTTGGGTTTCGGTTAGCCGCGGGATGCCGGGATGCGGGAG
>JBKJJG010000214.1:0-7694 GCA_046598155.1 bacterium
CCTGCGGCAGCGCAAGCCCGATGCGCCGGAGGTCGTCTTCACGGGCGAAGACCTCGTGGGGGGAACCGTCCAGCATCACCCGGCCGGCGTGCATCACGACAATGCGCCCGGCCAGGAGGGCGGCCTCGTCCATGCTGTGCGTGACGAGCACCAGTGTCATGCCCTTCCGGTGGAGCGCGGCTATGCGCTCGAGCAACTCCTCCTTGCCCCGCGGATCCAGCCCGGCAGTAGGCTCGTCCAGGACCAGGACCCCGGGCCTCATCGCCAGGACGCCTGCCAGCGCGACGCGCCGCATCTCACCTCCCGAGAGGGTGAACGGGGAGCGGTCGCCAAACAGCCCTGGATCGAGCCCGACCTGGCGCAGGGCCTCGTCCACCCTGGCGGCGATCGTCTCGGCGGGTAGTCCCAGGTTCTTGGGTCCGAAGGCGACGTCTTTCCGCACGGTCTCCTCGAAGAGCTGGTACTCGGGGAACTGGAAGACCAGCCCGATCTGCTGCCGGGCCCGGCGGCGGTCGGCGCGCGGCGCCCAGAGATCCTCCCCGGCGACCCGCACCTCACCGGCTGTCGGACGCAGCAGTCCGTTGAAATGCTGGATGAGCGTGGACTTACCCGACCCGGTCGGACCGATGATCGCCACCACCTCGCCGGGACGGATCTCAAGCGTCACCCCGTCCAGGGCCATCGCCTCCATCGGCGTCCCCCGCAGGTAGGTGTGGCAGAGCCCGCGGCAGGCAATCAGCGGGTCAGACATCGCCTTGGATACCGAGGCCCACGGCAGCCGCCACCGCGTCCGCGAGGGCTTCCACCGTGTGCGCGCCCTCTGGGAGTCGGAGGCCGTCCTCCCGAAGCCAGCGCGCGAGCTTCACCATCTGCGGGGCGCCCAGCCGCCCGCCCGGGATCTCCTCGGCCCGTGCCATGACCCCGGCCGCGGGTCCGTCGAGCACGATGCGGCCGCGGTCCATCGCGATGATGCGCCCGGCGTCGGCCAGGTCTTCCATCGCGTGGGAGATCAGCATGATGGTTACCCCGTCGCGCCGGTTGAGGACGGCCAGGGTCTCCAGTACCTCGGCGCGACCCGCGGGGTCGAGCATGGTTGTCGCCTCGTCCAGCACCAGGCATGCCGGCCGCATGGCCAGGATGCCCGCAATCGCCACGCGCTGCTTCTGCCCGCCGGAGAGGAGGTGCGGGGCGCGGCGGCGGAACTCCGTCACCCCCACCGCTGCGAGCGCCTCAGCCACGCGCTCCCGGATCACCGCCGGCGGCAGTCCGAGGTTCTCGGGGCCGAAGGCCACGTCTTCCTCAACGACCGTGGCCACGAGCTGGTTGTCGGGATTCTGGAAGATCATGCCCACCCGGCGGCGGATCTCCCAGATTGCCGCGCGGTCGCGGGTGTCAAGGCCTCCCACGCGCACGGAGCCGGCAGTGGGCAGGAGAAGCGCGTTGAGGTGCTTGGCCAGGGTGGACTTGCCGGAGCCGTTGCCGCCGACGATTCCGAGGTACTCTCCGGGCTCAACCGAGAACGACAGGCCGTCGAGCGCGACGACGGCCTGCGGGGTGTCCGAATGATAGACGTATCGGAGATCGGTGACTTCAATTAGGGGCTCGCGCACGCGGCGAACCCCCCTTACTTGACCAGTTCGACCAGCGCCATCTCCGCGCCGTCACCCCGGCGAATCCGCGTCTTGATGACGCGGGTGTACCCGCCGCGACCGGCCTGCAGCTTGGGCACCACGTCCACGAAGAGCCGCGTCAGCACGGCTCGATCCGTGAGGAAGCGCCGCACCTGTCTCCGCGCGTGCATGTCGTTGCCCATCGCCGTGGAGATCAGCGTGTCGGCGATCTTCTTGGTTTCCTTGGCCTTGGCGCCGGTCGTCTCGATCCGCCCGTGCACGATCAGCGCACTGACCAGATCCCGAAACAGCGCCCGGCGCTCTCCCGTGTCGCGGCCCAGCTTACGGCCTTTCGCTCCCATTCCCATGGTATCGCTCCCTACGCCTACGACGGCTCCGGCTGCCGCAGACTGAATCCGTGAAGGGTCAGCTTCTCCCTCACCTCGTCCAGCGACTTCCGGCCAAAGTTCTTGACCGCGACGACCTCATCCTCGGTCTTCCGGATCAGGTCGCCCACGGTGTGCATCCCAGCGCGCTTCAGGCAGTTGTACGGCCGTACCGACAGGTCAAGCTCCTCGATCGGCATCGTCGCGGCACGGGCCGCTCCGGGATCCTCGGGCCCGCCGAAGGGGACCCCGGGGCCCGCCTCGTCAGCAATTCCGGCGAACAGGCGGAAGTGATCAATCAGGATACGCGAGGCTTCCTGCAGGGCCTCTTCGGGACGGATGGATCCGTCGGTCCAGATCTCGAACACCAGCCGGTCCAGGTCAATCGAATGACCTGCCCGCGTGTCCTCCACGGTGAAGTTCACCTTCTGGAGCGGTGAGAAGATCGAGTCAACCGGGATCACGCCAATCACGTGCTCGCTGCGGCGGTGGCGGTCGGCCGGAACGTAGCCCTTCCCGCGCTCGACGACGATCTCCACCGCCAGGTGCGCGTCCTTCCGGTCCAGGGTGGCCAGGTGCAAGCCGGGGTTGATAATCTCCACTTCCGGGTCTTCCTGGATGTCCGCCGCCGTGACCTCTCTCTTGCCCTTGACGTCAAGCCGCAGCAGCTTGGGCTTGTCCGTGTAGAGCCGGAGCGTGAGCTCCTTTAAGTTTAGCACGATCTGGGTGACGTCCTCGACGACCCCGGGGATCGTCGAGAATTCGTGAAGCACGCCGTCAATCTTGACCGAGGTCGCCGCCGCGCCGCTGATCGCCGAGAGCAACACCCGGCGCAGCGAGTTGCCGAGCGTCACGCCAAACCCGTGATCGAGCGGCTCCAAGACGAACTTGCCGTACGTATCAGAGAGTTCGGCCTGCTCCACCTTGGGGGTTGGAGCCTCCCACACGATGCCCACAGCCATGGTCAACCTACCTCCTGCACCCCTACGGTCGCTCCCGGAGGATCATCACCGGGAGTAGTACTCAACGATCAAATGCTCCTGAACCGGCACGTCTATCTCCTCGCGCGCAGGAAGCGCCAGCACGCGGGCCTCCAGGCGGGAGGGGTCGAACTCCAGCCAAGACGGGGGCTTGCGCCCGGGAATGGCCGCCAGCTCCTTGACCCTCGGGGGAAGGTCGGCAGGATTGGATGCCGTCACCCTCTGCCCGGGCCGGACCTGGTACGACGGCGCCTTCACGCGCCCGCCGTTCACCGCCAGGTGCCCGTGGGCTACGAGCTGGCGGGCCTCCTTGCGGGACGCGGCCAGGCCGAGCCGGTAGACGACGTTGTCCAGCCGGGTCTCGAGCATCTGCAGCAACCGGGTGCCGGTGACGCCCTTGAATTTGGAGGCGCGCTGGAAGTACGTCTTGAACTGCGCCTCGTAGACCCCGTAGATGCGGCGAAGCTTCTGCTTCTCGCGCAACCGGACCCCGAACTCGCTGAGCTTGCGCCTGGAGACGCCGTGCATCCCGGGGGGCGCCGGCCTCTTGTGCACCGGGCACTTCTCGGTGTAGCACTTGTCCCCCTTGAGATAGAGCTTCATGCCCTCGCGCCGGCAGAGCCGGCAGACCGCTTCCGTGTAGCGTCCCATCCGCTCCCCCTACACGCGCCGCCGCTTGGGCGGGCGGCACCCGTTGTGCGGCACCGGCGTCACGTCCTTGATCATGTTAACCTCAAGCCCGGCGGACTGCAGCGACCGTATGGCCGCCTCGCGCCCCGCGCCCGGGCCTCGCACGAAGACCTCCACCACCCTCAGACCGTGTTCCATCGCCTTGCGCGCAGCCGTCTCCGCCGCCACGCTGGCGGCGAAGGGAGTGCCCTTTCGGGATCCCTTGAAACCGGAGGTTCCCGAGCTTGACCAGGCCACGACGTTGCCGCGCGGGTCGGTGATCGTCACGATCGTGTTGTTGAAGCTCGACCGGATGTGGGCGATTCCCACCGGCACGTGCTTGCGCTCGCGCTTCCGGCCCCTCGGCTTGTTTGCCATCTCGATCTCCCTCGCGCCTACTTGGTGGCCGGCGCAGATTTGGTGACCGGCGCAGATTTGGTGACCGGCGCAGATGTGGCTACGGTCTTGCGGCGAATACCCACGGTCCTCTTGGGCCCTTTGCGGGTCCGTGCGTTCGTGCGCGTGCGTTGACCGCGGGTCGGCAGGCTCTTCTTGTGCCGGAGCCCCCTGTAGGAACCGATCTCCACGAGCCGGCGGATGTCCATGGCGACGTCGCGGCGCAGGTCGCCCTCCACCTTGTAGGTGCGCTCGATGAAATCGCGCAACCGTGTTACCTCGTCCTCGGCCAGCGCCCGTACACGCGTATCCGGACTCACTCCGGTCGCCCGACAGATCGCCCGGGCCCTGCTCGGCCCGATGCCGAATATGTACGGGAGCGCCGCCTCAATGCGCTTGTCTCGCGGCAGATCCACTCCGGCGATCCGTGCCATCCTCGGCCTCCTATCCCTGCTTCTGCTTGTGCTTCGGGTTCTCGCAGATAACCCGCACCCGCCGCCCACGCTTGATGATCTTGCACTTCTCGCACATCGTGCGAACCGACGCCCGAACCTTCATGCTTGCCCGCTCCCTCTGCCAGACCCCTACCGGTACCGGTAGGTGATCCTGCCGCGCGTAGGATCGTACGGCGACAGCTCCACCTTGACGCGATCACCGGGGAGGATCCGGATGAAGTGGATGCGCATCTTGCCCGAGATGTGAGCCAGCACCTTGTGCCCGCTGGCCAGCGTTACGCGGAACATCGCGTTCGGCAGCACTTCCGCGACCGTCCCTTCGACCTCGATGGCATCCTTCTTTGTCATCAGCCCTCCGTGGGTCTGGTCAGTACCGCCCGAAGATCCTCGTCGGTTACGGCCCGACCCTCACGCAGCCGCTCGGCGATCGTGCCCGCTGGACCGTGCACGGTCAGGTGCTTCACGTTCTTCCGCTTGGGGCGGCCGGCACCCCGGCGCCGACCGTCGGCCACAAGCACCATGTCGTCCCCCGCGGCGCCGACGACCACGTAGCGATCGCCCGCATCACGGCCCGCCCGCGAGGTAACCACCATGCCGACCATCTCTTCCAGGGACCTTCCCACCACCTGACCCACAAAGTCTTATTATAGAACTCCGGCGTCTTCTAGTCCAGTCAGGATCTTCGGGCCATCCGCCGTTATGGCCACGGTATGCTCCGCGTGCGCTGACCACGTACGATCGAGGGTACGCACCGTCCACCCGTCGGCATCCAGGATGATCTCATACCCTCCGGCGTTGACCATGGGCTCTACCGCCAGCGTCATGCCAGGCTGGAGCGCCATGCCCGTCCGGGGCCGGCCCACGTTCGGCACCTGCGGGTCCTCGTGCAGCGCCCGGCCGATACCGTGCCCGGCGTAGTCCCGGACCACCGAGAATCCGGCGGCCTGCACCACCGACTGCACCGCCCACCCGATGTCCCCCAGGAAACCGCCTGGCCTCGCCGCGGCCACGCCGGCTTCAAGCGCCTTACCGGTCACCGCCAGCAGCCGCCGGACCTCCGGCTTCACCTCGCCCACGGGCACGGTCAGCGCCGCGTCGGCGTGGAAGCCGTCCAGGAACACCCCCAGGTCAATTGAGACTATCGAACCTTCCACCAGAACTCGGGGGCCGGGGATGCCGTGCACCACCTCGTCGTCCACCGACGCGCAGATGCTCGCCGGGTATCCCCTGTAGTCCTTGAACGAAGGCACGCCGCCGCCGTCGCGAATGAGCGCCTCGGCGGTGCGATCCAGATCCTGGGTGGTGACGCCCGGCGCCACCGCCCGTGCCACCTCGCGGATCGCGCGCGCCGCCAGACGCCCGGCGCGCCGCATGCACGCGATCTCGTCCGCGGCCTTGATCACGATCGTGCTGACCGGTTTCACCCAAGCACCCGCGGGGCCACTAGGACCAGCAGGGCCTGATAGATCTCTTCAATCTCGGCCTCGGCGTTGATCGTGGCGAAGACCCCCCGCGCCTGGTAAAAAGCAACGAGCGGTTCGGACTGCTCGCGGTGCACCTGCATCCTGCGCCGTATCGTCTCCGGCCGGTCGTCGTCACGCTGGCAGAGCTGGCTCCCGTCAATGTCGCAAACCCCGGGGGAGGCCGGTGGATTGCTGTCCAGATGGTAGATGTGGCCGGACGCGCGGCAGATCCTCCGGCCGCTCATCCGACGGACAATCGTGTCCTCGGCCGCCTCGAACGCGATGACCCAATCGAGCCGGCGGTCCATGCCTGCCAGCACGGCATCCAGGGCCTCGGCCTGAGGGATCGTCCGGGGGAAACCGTCCAGGACGAACCCCACCGCCGTATCGGGCTGCTGGAGCCGGTCTGCCACTGCCGCGATCATCACGGCATCTGGGACAAGATCACCGCGGCTCATGTACCGGTCGGCTGCCTCCCCAAACGGGGTCTTGCCGGCGATCGCCGCCCGAAGGATGTCGCCCGTTGCGATCTGCGGGATCCCCATCCGCTGCTCGATCAGGCGTGCCTGCGTGCCCTTGCCGGCGCCGGGCGGGCCGAGGAAAATCAGGTTCATCGCGCCAGGCCGCTCACTTCATGAACCCCTCGTAGTGGCGCATCAGCACGTAGGCCTCGAGCTGCTTCATAGTCTCAAGCGCCACGCCGACGACGATGAGCAGTGAGGTCCCGGCGAGATACAAGGTGAGCGCGCCGGAGCCGCGCGCCATGTAGACCGGGGCAATGGCGATGGTGGCCAGCGACAGCGCCCCCACGAACGTCAGGCGCTCGGTGACGCGTGCCAGGTAGTCTCTCGTCGGCCTTCCCGGCCGGATGCCAGGGATGAAACCGCCGTACTTCTTGATGTTGTCGGACACGTCGTTCGGGTCAAAGGATACCGCGGTATAGAAGTACGTGAACACGATGATCAGCACGAAGTAGAGCAGGTCGCCCATCGGCCGCCCCGGCAGGATCTGCTGCCCCAACCGCTGCAGCCACTCCCAGCGCGAGAACTGCGCGATGGTCCCTGGGAACTGCAGTACCGAGATCGCGAAGATGATGGGAATGACCCCGGCCTGGATGAGGCGCATGGGCAGATGCGTGGATTGCCCACCGTAGACCCGCCGTCCCACGACGCGCTTGGCGTACTGGACAGGGATCTTGCGTACCGCCTGGGTTATGAACACCACCGCGACGATGCTGGCCAGAATGATCAGAAGGTCCAGAAGGAACTGCCAGATCGCCACCTCGCCCGCGCGCACCAGCGTGAGCGTCTGGGCGGTCTGCGCGGGTAACTGAGCGACGATCCCGCCGAAGATGATCAGCGACACACCGTTGCCCACCCCGTGCTCGGTCATGATCTCACCCATCCAGGTGAGCAGCATGGTCCCGGCGGTAAGGGTGATGATGATGGTCGCCATGGTCAGCGGCCGGGGGTCGATGATGGCGCCCTGGCTGCGGAGCAGGTAGACCTGGCCGACGCCCTGCATCACTGCCAGGACCACGGTCAGGTAGCGCGTGTACATCCCTATCTGGCGCCGGCCGGCCTCGCCCTCCTCGGTGGCCATCTCCTTCAGGCGCGGGAAGACCACCCGCAGCAGGCTAAAAATGATGGAGGCGGTGATGTACGGAAAGACACCCAGCGCGAAGATGGCAAAGTTGGAGAGCGCCCCGCCGACGAACAGGTCGAGGAAGCTGAAC